>JAPOZE010000569.1 GCA_026706225.1 Acidobacteriota bacterium | reverse complement strand
TGGAGCTTCATCCCGTAGGGAGTGATGATGCTTCGCAGGTAGGGATGACGGTTGTTGCCGACTCCCTTGCCGGGCCACCACACCGGGAGATTGTCGGCCAGCAGCACCGACAGGTCGATGACCCGCTTGTTCCTGGCCGACGCGATCAACTGCCCGGCCAAGGGCTGGCCCACGATGGCGAATGCCCTGGATTCGGCGCCGATCCCCTGGGAATGCTTGAGGCCGACGGTACAGTAAAAGGCCCCGGTTGCCGGCAGCTTGCCCAGGCGGGTCGCCCCTTCGGTCCAGATCATTCCGTGCTTGAGACCGGCATAGTGGGTTTCCTCGGCGATGGGGCCCGGGATCGGCCCCATGCTGGGGCTGTCGGTGCCGAGCGTCATCACTTTTCGCGTCGCCAGGTACTCCATGCACTGGGGAGTGGGGTCGGGCCAACCCGGCGTCCTGCCCTCCAGGGCATCGGCGATGAACCCACGTCCCGATGGGAAGGGACGGTAGTAGCGGTCGCTGAAACCACTGTAGAAGAGCACCGCATCTCCAAGTCCCAGGGGTCGGTGCCGCTGTTCCCAGGCCTGCACGTGCCTGGCTTCCACCAGGGAGCTGTGGCCATTGGGTGCGCTGTCGAGCAGCTCCCGAATGTCCATGACGCAGGCTTCTCCCACAAACTGCCAGGCCGGCACCTTGTCCCCGGTTACCAGGCCGTAGGGCCCGGCGTTGGGTTTCCCGGAATCGGGGGGCGCCACCGAATGGGTCGGTCCGTCGAACTGGGTCCCCACGTTCTCATCCAACGTCAGAATTTCCGAGTTGTAGGCGCTGAGCGGACCGATCCGCCGGTAATGGTTGATCTGAAATCCCGGTCCGGCTCCGGGCCAACTGCAGGGAAACTCGGGGGCAACCATCAGGGAAAGGTCGACGAACTCCGGCCCCGGGTGTTTATCGGCCTGAATCCGCCCCGGCTGCGGACCCCAGGCCAGGCAGCCCAGGACCACCAGGCCGAAGCAGATGGCCTTCCCCGGAAGGGAAGGACCGGATGGCGGACAAGGATTCGAAAACCGTTTGGGGCGCATCGATTCAAACCTCGCGGGGCCTCGCCGGCAGACGGGCAACCGACTCGCTTTCACTGGAGTTCAGGGCTGCTAACCTTATCAATATCGGAAACCTCTTTGCAACCGGACCGGAGGGTGAAGTTTGAAGTTTGAAGGGTGAAGTTTGAAGGGTGAAGTTTGAAGGGTGGAGTTTGAAGGGTGAAGGGTGGAGAGTAAAGAGTGATCTGATCGGAGTATTAGTCACCCTGCTGATCTCGATCCTACTGCTTAAAGTGCAACCACGTCACAAGACGCCTGTCTGCTCCCCAAACCGTCCACCCTCCGCCTCTTCACACCTCAAACTTCAAACTTCACCCTTCAAACTTCGGATACTGCGCCTCCAACTCCAGCGGATAGAGGGGGCGTCGCCGGTGGTGGTAGGTGAAGCTGGCCGGATTCACGCAGGTGTCCCCCGGCGTGTCCACCAGAATAGTTCGAGCCGCGACCGGATTGTAAGCGGCTCTGGGCGCAATCACGCCCTTGGCCACCAGGATCTTCTTGGACTCCGGCTTGATCCCCAAGCTCGTGACCTGCTCCAGGCTCACCGGAGCCATTTTGACGCTGGTCAATACCAGGGTGTGTTGCTCGGGAGTCTCCACCACCGCCGTCACCCCCTGGTCGAAGGAACCCCAGCCTCCATGCCTCACTTCCGGTTCCTGAAAGATGCCATCCGAGATCATGCGCACCCTGCCTTGAATCGGGACCGGGGACCCGTGCCGCCCATCAGTCTTGGCTCCGACCTCCAGTTTCACCTGGTTGCGAACCCCGGCTGCCACACAGCGAGCCACCGACTCGGCATCGAATAGGATCACCATGGCATTGGTGGCTCTCTGCGCCACGATTTCGGACAGAACTACGGTCGAGTCCCCCGGACTTCCGCCACCGACGTTGTCGCCAATGTCCATCAGCACCACGGGAGCCTCGGGCGCACGCGCAGCCAGGGCCACCGCCTCGGCGGCATCCGGCAGGTCGGCCTGAAATTCCTCCCGACGGTCCCAGGCCCGTTGGGCCATCCAGCGCGCCGCCTTGCGGGCCAGGTCGCGGTCGCGATCGGCGACAGCCAGGAAGCTGGCACCGAATTCCTCGACGTCCGAATAGGAAAAACCCATGGCTACGCTGGCGGACAGAATGCCCGGCCACTGCATGACCGATTCCACGTCCCTGTACAACCCCTTGGCCGGATCCTCGTCGGTGTATTGCTTGGCTATGCTGATGATCAAAGGAGGACATTCCAGAGCTTGCACCGGTCGAATCTCCCCCCGCAGCGTCCGACCGAGCAGCGAGGCAGCCTCCAGGCCCCGGGCTTTCTGGTCCAGGTGCGGATTGGAGCGATAGATGGTCGTGGCGTCGGTCCTGGCCACCATATTTGGAGAGACGTTGGCGTGCAGATCCAGCGTCATGACGACGGGCACATCCGGTCCCACGACGTCCCGCATCCTGCGAGCCATCTCGCCGTCGGCATCGGGATATTCCTCAGACACCGTGGCCCCGTGCAAAGCCAGATAGAGGGCGTCCACGGGCATGGCCGCCTTGAGCGCGTCGATCGTCTCTTCCGCAATGGCCTCGAAGGCCTCCCGGACAACGGTGCCGCTCGGCATGGCGAAGGCCGCCACCAGGGGAACGGGCTCCAGGCCATGGGATTGGGCCCCTTCCAGAAAACCGCTCAGCTCATGATTGCCTCCCGTCCACCGCTCGATCAGCCCCTTGCC
>JAPOZE010000172.1 GCA_026706225.1 Acidobacteriota bacterium | reverse complement strand
AGCAGCGAGCCCGGCGGCACGCTCGGCACCAGCGCGCCCGCCGCCAGCTCCCCCAGGCTGGGGGCGGTCATGACGGCGACCACGCAGAAGGTGACACCCATCACCACCACCAGCGCCACCAGGACGTTCTGAATGGTCTTGTACCTGCCGGTCAGCAGCAGGCCGCCGGCGACAACTCCCAGCAAGAGTATTGCAAGACCCGGGTCCAACCCGGTCAGCGCGTTGAAGCCGAGCGAGGCGCCCAGCAGGTTGCCGGCCTGGAAGGCGGCGTTGCCCAGCAGGATCGTCACCGCGATCAGCAGGATGACCGCGCCTCTGAGCAGCGGTGAGGCAATGCCGGCTCGGATCGACTCGGCCAGGCCCTGTCCCCCGGCAATGCCCACCCGGGCCGCCATGTCCTGCAGGACGATGGTAGCCGCCACCGAGAAGACGATGGCCCAGAGCAGGGCGGCGCCGTAGCCGGCACCGGCCGTGCTGGCCGTCACGATGGTGCCCGGGCCGATGAATGCGGCAGATACCAGCAGCCCCGGTCCGAGTCGAAATCTGGTCATGGGCGGAATCTTGAGGGACTGGCCACGAGCCGTCGAGCGGTGGCCGCCAATGGTAACTTCCCGATTTCCTGCAGTCGGTAGAGTACCACGATTGCGGGTTGGAGGCGGCACCGCGACGCTTGGGAAAATACTTGGGGAAATTTTCCGTTTGACAAATTTCAAAGTGTGTACTATTTAATACACATGACACATTTTGGAAAGAGCATTCGAACCCGCCGAGAGCACCTCCAACTGGAGGACAAGCGCTTTTCCCTGCGCCAGGTGGCCCTGCGCATTGGGATCGAACCGGCCTATCTGAGTAAGATCGAGCGGGGCGAGGTCTCGCCGCCATCGGAGGCCACCACGGTCAGGCTCGCGCACGAACTGGGTGAGGACCCCGACGTGCTCCTGGCCCTGGCCGGGAAGGTCTCGGGCGACCTTCAGAACATCATCCGCAAGCGGCCCAAGCTGTTCGCGGAGTTGATCCGTCAATTGAAGGAAGCGCCCGACCACGCGCTCCTCCACGTGGTGCGCGAGGTGCGGGACGGCGAATGGTGAGGACGAACCCACAAGGAGACATCGACGATGATTACCCTCAAGAACGACAGACTGGAGTTCCGCTTCCCCGAGGTGCACCGCGACGCCCGCTGCACGATCGAGTTTCAGCGCACCTTGCGAATTCCCGATGACGACAGGGACTATCCTCTACCGCCGGGTCTGGGCCGCTTCCCCTTGCGGCATATCGACGACTTCGCGCGGCGCTTGCCGGAGCAGTGGGGCCGCAGGGGCGGCGTGATCGCGCCCATGCACCAGGCCGAAGCCATGTGGATCGCGTTCGGGGGCCATTCCGAATACCCCTTCGCGGTGAAGATCGCCACCGGAAAGATCTGTGCGGTCAGCGGCAACCCCTGGGTCGATCACCTGAACAAGGACCCGCAGGACTTCGTGGTGCTGCCCGAGCAGCCTTGGCTGGACGGCTACTGCGTGGAGAAGGGAGTCATCCGCCAGTTCGTGGCCATGCCCCTGGGCAAGGGATACACGGCCGAGGAACAGTTGACCGGAGCGGCGCAGCACGGCGGCCTTCAGATCGTGGTCTATCCGATGAAGCGCAAGCGTTACAAGCAGTTGATGGCTGGGGATTCCCGGCGGGACCTCCGGTCAGACGTCCTCTATTGCGCGTCGCCGGAGCCCATGGGTCTGGCCCCTGGCGGGAGAATGAGACAGGAAATCTATGACGACCCCTACGGTCTGGACGCCTGGGACCGGAAGCATTCCAGTCGGTGCTTCGTCACCATCGCCAATTCCACCCAATGGATGGCCATCACCGGTGAACGGCCGCCGACGGTGCCGCCTTCAGCCAGGCACTACACCGAGGCGGGTCTTCCCTGGTTCGAATGGTATGGGGGGGACGCGGTGGCGGTGGATGGCGCCAAGAAGCTCAAGAAGCTGGCAAGCGTGGTCCAACTGGGCAAGAAAAAGGGCGAGCAACCGTTGCCGGAAAACGAATCGGTTGAAGTAACCCAGGTCGTCGGGCTTTCGGCTGGAGGCGCCACCGTTGACCGGGAATTCACTTCCGACGAGATCCTGCGTCCTTAGGGTCGCTTTCCTGCTCGGATGGCAATCGCCAGGATTGCAGAGATGTGCAGCGGGCTCTGCAGAGTCGCGGTGCCCACTGCACGGAATGGTCAAGCCATGTGCCGTGAACGAATTCAGGACTGGAGGATGGGACCGACCGCAAGAACAGCCCGGACCTTCGGCCGGCTACGCCACGGGTTTCAATTCCCCGATTGCTGCGTGTCGTCCATCGGCTCGGGCGACTCCAGGTAATAACCCGCCCCGATCAGCACCGGTACTCCGAAGGACACCACCCTCTTGACGAAGGTCACCTTGCGCTGCCACTGGTTGGTGCCAGGATTCCGGTTCCAGTAGTAGAGGAAGCTCTCACCGAAGGCATCGGCCACCCCCAGGACATTGCGCCCTGCGAAACTGCCGACGTAATCGGAGGACAACTCGGAGCCGATCAGGGGGTTGGCGGGCGAGCCTGTAAACAGGGTGTAGCCGTAGGTGTCCAGGCCGAACAGGTAGACGGAGCCGCTTTTCCAGCGGGGATCGTTGGCCAGGCTGACCGAGGCGAAATACCCCATGGAATCCAGCTCCATGGCGGCGCAACGGACAAACTCCTGCAGGCGCGCCTCGGAGGGATAGGAGTCGAGCATGGCGGAATTGACCTCGTCGCTCCGGCAACTGGCGGGCAGGTCGCGCCGGTAGATCCCCGCC
>JAPOZE010000180.1 GCA_026706225.1 Acidobacteriota bacterium | reverse complement strand
GGCAGGACGTGGCCGGAATCGGGACCCGAGGCCAGGAACACGTCGTGCTGAACATGCTCGGAAGACAGGGCCGCCTCCAGCAGTTCCACCAGGTCCCGGGATTCGATGTACTCGTGCAGTCCCTGGATTCCCGATTCGTCGTCGTAGGGGAAGCGGTCTCCGTAGGGACGAAGGAACGCCGTGAAGTGGGTCAGGCGAAAGCAGAGGGTGCGCAGGCCGAACTTGTCGGTGAAGGCCCGGCAGAGGGACTCGGTGAGCAGCTTGCCGACCCCGTAGGTGTCGTGGGAGGCTGCCGGGTGGTCCTCGTCGATGGGCAGGTATTGCGCCGCGGCGTTGCGGCCGAAGCCGTAGGCCATCAGGCTGGAGGCGTGCAGGAAGTGGCGCACGCCATGCTCCACCGCCAGTTCCAGCGCATGGTAGGTACCCTGCACATTGATATGGAACACCTGGTGCAGCGGGGGAATGTCGTAGGGGATGGCGGCCAGGTGGATGACGGCCTCGGCCCCCTGCATGGCATCGGAAAGATCCTTGCGGTCCAGGACGCTGCCGGCCAGGTAGCGGACATTGTCCAGCCGGGCCGGGGGCGGCGCCCAGTCGAAGGCCGTGACCTGGTGGCGGGCGGCCAGGCCGTCCAGCAAAACGTTGCGGCCCACGCGGCCGCTGGAGCCGGTCAATAGAATGCGCATGGTCCTGGATTCCTGAAGGCGTCCCCGTTTTGTGTCAAGATGAATGCCGGACTTGGTGCAACTGCCGGAAGACTGTCGTACTATTGCTACGGCTGACGGGCTTGGGGCCGCCAACGCCGGCATGTTAGGGGACCGGAGGGGCCGAGTCAACCACGGACAGGGTGCATTCCGGTCCTTGGGCAGCGCCGCCGGGCTTCCGGACCGGCGGCCCGTTTCGAAGAGTGCTCCGGATGGATTCAGGTGACCATGGGAGGGTGAGATGAAGCAGAGGCAAGTCTACGTCAACGGGGAGATGGTTCCGGAAGAGGAAGCCAGGATTTCGATTTTCGACAGCGCGGTCCTGATTGGGGATTCCGTAATCGAGACGGCCCGAACCTTCCATCACAAGCTGTTTCGCTGGCCGGAGCACCGCGACCGCCTGCTTCGCTCCATCAAGGCGGCCAGGATGAACTTCAGCCTGACGACAGAGGAGTTGGATCGGGTGACCCGGAAGTTCCTGGAGGACAATCTGCCGACCCTGGAAGACGGTGACGAAGGCGGCGTGGGGCACCTGGTCAGCCGCGGTCGCATGGGGCTGGTGCTGCCCCCCACCGAGTCGACCTTCGTGATGTATTTCTATCCTCTGTCTACGGGCCTGAAGGCAAAGGCGCACTACTACGACAAGGGACTGCACGTGGTGACGCCGCCGACCCGCCACATGCACCCGCTGACCATCGATCCCAAGATCAAGTATCGCAGCCGCCTGCACTTCTCGCTGGCCGACGCCGAGGCCCGCCTGGTCGATCCCGACGCCCTGCCCCTGATGCTGGACCACCAGGGAAACCTGGCCGAGGGTACGGGCTGGAATTTCTTCGTGGTGAATCGAGGAGAGGTGTTGACCCCCAGCGAGCGCAACATCCTGCAGGGGGTGAGCCGGCTGACCACCATCGAGCTGGCCCGCGGGCTGGGCATGACCGTCAAGGAGACGGATATCCAGCCCTACCACGCAACCACCGCGGACGAGGCCTTCATGACCTCCACCTCGCTGTGCATGATGCCGGTCACCCGCTTCAACGGACAACCGATCGGAGACGGCCGGCCGGGTCCCTGCACCCTCCGGTTGATCGAGCGCTGGAAGGAGTACGTGGACTTCGACTTTGTCGCCCACGCCAAGCGGTGGGAGTAGCCTGTGTTTCCCTCGGCCGGGCAGGCCAGGTCCCCTGGGAGAACGGTTGCCGAGTTCAGCGGCGGCGCTTTCCGATGCAGAAGAGTCGCTCGGCCGTTCTGATAAAGATCTGGCCGTCGGAAATGGCCGGAGAGCTCAGGCAGTAGTCGTCCAGCGGGTTTTCGGCCAGGATCTTGAATTCGGGCCCCGCCTCGACCACGCTGGTCACCCCGTCCTCGTTGCTCACGTAGATCTTGCCGTCGGCCAATACCGGCGAGGAGCTGTAGGTCCCCGGTCTGAGCCGCTGCCCTCCCCAGATCTGCTTGCCGCTCTTGGCATCCAGGCACCACATGATCCCCTTGTCGCCCACGGAGTAGAAGTAGGTGCCGTCGGAGACCGGAGTGGGGACGTCGGGGCCGTTCTGGAACGACCAGACGCGATGGCTCCGGCTGACGTCCCCGCGGCCGCCCGGTCGAAGGGCCATCAAGGGCTTCACCCGGGTAGGCACGTAGATCAGGCCGTCGGCGACCACCGGCGAGGCAACCACCCGAAAGTAACGGTTGTTGGTGGGATTGAACCCGTTCACCCGCCATAGCTCCCGGCCCGTTTCCGGGTCATGGCCGGTGGCGCTGTCTCCTCCGGTGATCACCAGTTCCAGGCCCTTGGCGGTGGGGGCCAGGGTCGGAGTGGTGTAGGAATCGGGCGATTCATGGATGGCTTCGGTGGGCCGCTCCACCTTCCACAAGGTCTTGCCGTTGCTGCCGTCGACCCGCAGGACGTAGGAGGGATCGTCGGTCTTCATTCCATGCAGGACCTGGATGAAGAGGTCGCCCTTGTGCAGCAGCGGAGAGGAGGCGTAGCCGTGGTTCAGTCCGAACTTTCCGTAGTCCTGCTGGATGTCGCGGGCCCATAGAGGCTCTCCATCCAGGGTGAATCCCTTGAGGATGCCGGTTCCGGTCATGACAAATATCGATTGGC
>JAPOZE010000596.1 GCA_026706225.1 Acidobacteriota bacterium | reverse complement strand
CCCGGGCCGTTGGCTGCCGGTATTTCTGGTCCTCTGGGTCGCTTTTTCCGGTCCCCGGCTGGGGGCGGAGTCCCGGCATTACCGGGAAGCCAGGGAGTGGCATGAGAAGCAGCAGAATCTCATGGCCATGCTGTCGATCCAGAAGGCCGTGGAGGAAGATCCGGAAAATGCCGACCATCTCTTGCTCTATGGCGTGATCCTCACCGACCTGAAACAGTTCAGCGAAGCCGAGGTTCAGCTTCGCAAGGCCCTGAGTCTCCGGCCGGACGATGCCGAGTTCCACTACCGCCTGGCCGCCATGCTGCTGCAGGAGAAGTTGGAGTGGAAGGCTACCCTGGGGCTGGACCGGCGAGACGTCAGTACCCGAGTGGTGCGGGGTACCGAGCAGGAAGCCCTGGAATCCCTGGAAAAGACCGTCAGGCTCGCCCCCGACCACCTCAAGGCCCGACTCCATCTGGGGCGCACCTATTACGACCGCAATCAGCACCTGAAGGCCCGGGGGCAGTTCGAGGCCGTATTGGAAAAGGATCCCGGCTACCCCTGGCTCCACTACCATCTGTCCATGCTCCATTCCAACCGGGGAGACGTGCAGGCCGCCATCCGGGAGTTGGAAAAGGAACTGGAGCTCCACCCCGCCCACGCCCAGGCCCGGCTGGAGCTGGGGGAGTGGCTGGTCAAGACCGGCCGGTTCGAAAGCGGCATGACCCATCTGGTCCAGGTGAAGCAGGACGAGGTCCATCCGGTCGACCTGAACTATGCCATCGCCAAGGCCCATCGGGGCCTGGGCAATCCCGGCCAGGCCCTGGAGGCGGCCCGGAAATGCGTGGAGATGGACCCCGGGTTCACCGACGCCCATTACCTGCTGGGCCAGCTCTACCGGGAAACCGGGAAACCGGATCTGGCCCGCCAGGCCATGGAGACCTTCCAGAGGGTCAAGAAGAGCCCCAGCCGCTGAGCCAGTCATCCTTTCCTCCCTATTGACTTTCCGGCGCTCCTTGGCCAACATGAGTTCGTAATCTGAATTCGACCCTTTGAATCGGAATCGGGTAGGTGCCTCATGAAACTGGCGAAATGGACTTGCTGGCTTGTTTGCGGCGTGCTGCTGTCACCCTTGGCGGTGATGGAGGCTCAGAAGAAGAACCGGCAGCGGGAGCGGTCGCTGCGCCGGGAAACTCAGGACCGGTTCCTCAAAAAATGGCTCAAGCAGGACGTCTCCTACATCATTACTTCCGAAGAGAGAGATGCGTTCGACAATTTGAGCAACGACGATGAGCGCTACCAGTTCATCGAGCAGTTCTGGCTGAGACGGGATCCCAATCCGGACACCATGGTCAACGAGTTCCGGGACGAGCACTACCGGCGCATCGCCTACGCCAATGAGCGTTTCACTTCAGGCAAGATGGGCTGGAAGACCGATCGCGGGCGCATTTACATCATGTACGGTCCCCCGGATCAGATCGAGACCCACCATGGGGGAGGCACCTACTACCGGCCCTACTGGGAAGGAGGAGGGAAGACCAGCACCCATCCCTTCATCACTTGGCGATATCGCTACCTGGAAGGGATAGATCTGGGGCAGGAAGTCATTATCGAGTTCGTCGATCGCACCTTTACCGGTGAGTACCGCATCGCGCTCGATCCCTTCGAGAAGGACGCCCTCAAGAATACCCCGGTGGCCGACCTGACCGAGGACCAGAGAATGGGACGGGGCGACGACATCAGCCGCCATACCCGCTACCCGTCGGGGCTGTTCTATTCGGACTTCCGAATGAGCCAGATGCTCCGGCTGAGACAGGTGGCGGCTCTCAACCGCGCTCCCAAGATCCGGTTCAAGGACCTGGAAACGGTGGTGGACACCAAGCTCACCTACAACACCTTTCCCTTCGACTACCGGACCGACTTCATCAAGATCACCGAGGACACCATTCTGACGCCCATCACGGTGGTCATGAAGAACAGCGACATGACCTTCAAGGACGTGGAGGGCGTCAAGAAGGCCGAGGTGAACGTCTTCGGCAGGATCACCACCATCACCGGCCGGTCGGTTCAGGTTTTCGAGGAGGTTGTCCGGCAGATCGCGCCCGACGCCCTGTTCAAGAGCACCCTGGAGAAGCGTTCCCTCTACCAGACCCGCATCCCCCTGCGGTCGGGCCTCTACAAGCTGGAACTGGTGCTCAAGGACCTCAACAGCGGCAACCTGGGCACCCTCTACCACAGCATCCGGGTGCCGAAATTTCCCCAGGACGAGCTGGCCACCAGCAGCATCATCCTGGCCGACCAACTGGAGCGGCTGCCCAGAAAGCAGGTGGGTTCGGGCCAGTTCGTGATAGGCAGCTCCAAGGTGCTTCCCAGCGTCGAGGAGTCCTTCGGCAGAGACCGGCCCATGGGCGTCTATTTTCAGGTGTACAACTTGGCCAGGGACGAGCAGACTCAACAGCCTTCCGCCACTATCGAATACGTGCTGAAGAAGGGCGGAAGGGAAATCGGCAGAGCCCTCGAGTCCAACGACAAGCTGGCGGGAGCGGCTCAGCAGATGACCCTGCAAAAGCTGGTGGCCCTGGACGAGCTCGAACCCGGTCAATACAGCCTGGTGGTCCAGGTCACCGACAACGTCGCCAACCGGTCCGTCGCCCCAGAAGCCAGATTCGTGGTACGGTAGCCGACCTGGCTGAATCAGCCGACTCTCCCCGTCCCGCCTACCTGACGTTTTTCCGGATTCCTCCGTTGCCCTACGAGATACCGTGACTCCGTGACGAGGTGCTTTTGCAACCCCGTGCCTTCTACGTCATGGATCGGGCCTACACCGACTTCGCTCGTCTCTATACCTT
>JAPOZE010000099.1 GCA_026706225.1 Acidobacteriota bacterium | reverse complement strand
TCTTCCGCCACTGCCGACGGGACATGATGCGCTCTATCCCAGCCCTTTTTCGCGCCACCCTGGGTCTCGTTGCCTGGGTCGGTGTGATATTACAGACCGTGCAGCTCGCCGGCGCCGAAGGGTTAGTCTTCGGCCAGTCCGCAGCCCTGAGCGGACCGGCCCGAGCCTTGGGTCAGGGGATGCGTATCGGCCTGCTGGCCGCTTTCGAGGCGATCAACCAGCAAGGTGGGATACACGGCCAGCGCCTCGTCCTGGACTCCCTGGACGATGCCTATGAGCCCGAAGCGGCCATCGCCAACACCCGCGAACTCATCCAGCGCAACGTCTTCGCCCTGGTTGGTGCGGTTGGCACCCCGACATCTTTGGCTGCCCAACCGATTGCCACTGAGGCCGGTGTACCCTATATCGCCCCATTCACCGGAGCGGATTTTCTGCGTGACGCTAAGCTTCGGTCTAATGTGCTCAATATACGGGCCTCGTACTACCAGGAAATTGAGGAGATACTGACCCGGCTGACCACCGACCTGGGGGTGCAGCGGATCGGCATTCTCTACCAGAACGATTCCTACGGACGTGCCGGGCTGACGAGCGTCCGGCGGGCCGTCGCCCGCCACAACCTGCCCCTGGTCGTGGAAGCGGACTATCAGCGCAATACCGAGGCGGTCAAAGTCGCCCTGCTTGACCTGCGCCGCCCCCGGCCCGAGGCGGTTATCATCGTTGGGGCCTATAAGCCCGCGGCCACCCTGATCCGCTGGGCCAGGCGGCTCGACTTCAACCCGTATTTCGTTACGATCTCCTTTACCGGTGGTGCGGCTCTGGCGCGGGAGCTCGGTTCTGATGGGGCCGGGGTCTATGTGACCCAAGTCGTTCCCTTCCCCACTGACGTCAGCCTCCCGGTCGTTGCCCAGTATCAGCAGGCCCTGGCCGTGGTGGCCCCGGAGCGCGCGCCGGGTTTCGTCTCACTCGAAGGCTATCTGGCGGGCCGCCTGGTGGCGGAGGGTCTGCGGCTGGCCGGACCCAACCCGACCCGAGCAGAGTTTCTGGACGCGCTGCGGACTGCGGAGACTATCAACCTCGACGGCTTCCGGCTGCGCTATGGCCCTGACGACAATCAGGGCTCCGACCGTATCTATCTGACCGCCCTTGACGCGCAGGGGCGTTTTCGGTCGGTGCAGAACATGGGACCGCAATGAGCCACGACGACCAGTCCACCACCACAGAGGCTCTGGCCCAGCGCCCGTCTCCGGCGGACAACGGAGGGGAGGCAGCCCACAGACACGGGCGGCGCATCGGGGTCGCTGCTCAGCTCTATCTCCTCTTGCTGGGCAGCGTCCTGCTGACCCTGAGTGCCAGTCTGGTCGGCTATTTTTCCTTTCAGGAGATCATCCGGTACGGGTCACGGCTCACGGAGTTCAGCATTCCCAACCTGAGCAGTGCGGTGGACGCGGCACGTCAAAGTGCGGTGGTGGTGAACGGGGCGATTCGTCTCAGCTCGGCCTCCTCGCTTCAGGAACACGGCACAGTCGCCCAAGAACTGGCCAGAGAACAGTCGGCTCTCGGCATTCTCATTCAGGAACTCGCGTCCCAGACCGCCTTTGGCGAGCAAACCAGGCTGATCGAAGGCCATCTGGCTGAACTGAGCGTCCACCTGGAACTCATCCAAGAATCGGCCGCCCGCCGGCTGGTCATCAATCAGACGCTGGAGGACCTTACGCAGGAACTCGCCGAGACGAACCGCCGGATTGAGCAAAGCATCGTGACCCTGATCGATGACCAGGAATTTTATCTGGTGGAGGGGATGCGTCGCCTGCAAGACCAGCCGAGCCCGATCACTGAGCGGGCCTCTGAAGCTGAGCTCACCTATGCCCGAGACCTGACGACCCTGAACCACCAGGCCAACCTCGCCACGCTGTTGTTGGGCAATGCCCTGGCTCTGTCCGACCGGGGTCTGCTGCCGCCCCTGCGCGAACGTTTCCGCAGTGCCGTGCAGAACTTCCGGCGCGCCTATGAGCGGCTGGCGGCGCGCAACCCGGACAATCTGCTCAGGACCGAGTTGGAACGCCTGGCACGAATTGGGGAAGCGGATGAAGGCATCCTTCCCCTGCGCGAAGAAACCCTGCGTCGCCTGGAACAGGAACAAACCGCGCTGGCAAAAGGCCGCGAGGCTTCTGCCATGCTCCTGGCCGAGGTGAACACCCTGGTAGAAGAGATCAACGACGAGGCGGTTGACTCCAGTACGGCGGCCCAGTCTGCGGCCCAGACCGGACGATTACTCCTCGGGGTCCTCAACGTCCTGAGCATCTCGGGCGCTCTCCTCCTCGGCTGGTTGTTTGTCGGGCGCTATATGATCCGCCGCCTAGTCGGGCTGGCCACAGCCATGCGCTCCATGGCCGGCGGCGACCTGGAGGTGCCGGTCGAGGTGAAGGGCAATGACGAAGTGACTGATATGGCCAACGCCCTGGAGGTGTTCCGCCGCCACGCCCTGGAGGTGCAGCGGCTGAACCTGGTCGAGAAGCTGGCCAAAGAGTTGGACGCGAAGAACCATACCCTTGAGCAGACCTTGGAACAGCTCGAAGAGGCGCAGGAACAGATCATCGCTGAGAAAAAACTCTCTTCGCTCGGCCAGCTCACGGCCGGGGTGGCGCATGAAATCAAGAATCCACTCAATTTTGTGAGCAATTTCTCCGAGGTGTCCGTCGAGTTGGTTGATGAAATCGGGGAGGTCATGGAGGAGGCCAAGACGGGAGAGGTCGAGATGTCTGAAGAAATCATCCCCATCCTCTCGGATCTCAAGCTGAATCTCCAGAAGGTCAAGGAGCATAGTCAACGCGCCG
>JAPOZE010000251.1 GCA_026706225.1 Acidobacteriota bacterium | reverse complement strand
GTTCATCTGTTACGAGGCGGTCGTGCCCGACCTGGTGCGCCGCTTTGTGGCGGAAGGAGCCCAGGTCCTGGTCAATATCACCAACGATGCCTGGTTCGGCAACTCGGCGGCTCCGCACCAGCATCTGCTGATGGCTCGCATGCGCGCCGTCGAGAACCGTCGATACCTGCTGAGAGCCGCAAACAGCGGGATCAGCGCCGTTATCGACCCATTGGGGAGAGTCCTTGCCACCACCGGCCTCCACCGGCGTACGGTACTGGATGGCGACTTCCGCTTCAGACGGACACCCACCTTCTATACCCGGAATGGAGACCTCTTCGCCTGGCTCTGTCTGGCCCTGAGCCTGCTCCCGGGCGTCACCCGAAGCGGATGGCGCCGTTTGAAGTGGTTGCGCCGGAACGAATAGTGAAGAGTGAATCGTGGCTAGTGATCAGTGGATAGTTTTCGGATTCACACGTGAAGCATCGTACAGGTCTCGGCGCAGTCCTTCAAAGAGTGCAACCAGGTCGCCAGGCAATTGCCGGTTATCGGAACTGACCGCTGGCCACTGACCACTGACCTGTAGTTCTTTCCGTTTTCCAGCGCTGCGGTTATGATGGGGCGCTGCCGGTCCGGCTCGGATGTCCGCTGAAGCGTAGTGGCGCCACAGGACTTCCGATCGGCGCTAGGGTAATCGCCGCCGACTCCGGTCAGGCGGGATTGGCGGAACCGAAGGAGGGGAATCCCATGCCAGCAGAGGTGAGGTTCGATATCACCAAGGATGACCTGTCTCCCTTGCTGGGCGGCGGCCCGGTCTTTGTGACCTTTGGAGAGGTGCTGGTGCGGGAAACGCCGGGCGACCTGGAGCGACCCGAACGGACCCGTCTGGTCCATCTTTCGCTGGCGGGTAGTGAATTTACGCTGGCCACCGCCCTCAGCCGGTTCGGCGTTCCCTCCGCCTACATCACCCGCGTTCCGGCAAACCCCTACGGTTTTGCAGTGCGAAATGCCGCTCGGGAGCAGGGCATTGACACCGGCAACATGGTCTGGGCCCCCAAGACCGAACCCATCGGCCGCTTGATCTATGAGATCGGTCGCACTCCGAGGCGAAACATCGGAATCTACCAGCGCATGTACTCGGCGGCATCCAGACTGGAGGCGGGAATGGTGAATTGGCAAGAGGCTTTGAAGGACGCCCGGCTGTTCCATACCTCCGGAATCACCTTCGGTTTGGCCGGCCACAGCCGATACCACCGCAACTACAACCTGGAAGTGCTCCAAGAAGCACTTGAGAATAAGCCTTCCAACTGCTTGGTAGGAATGGACTTCAACTATCGGGGGACCTTGTGGACTCCCGCGGAGGCCTGCAGGGTTCTGACACCCATTGCCGCCGACCACGTGGACGTGCTCATCACCACCATTGAAGACATGGCCAGGCTCTACGGGATGAGTCTGGGAAGCTTTTCAGCCAAGCAGATTGTCGACGGTGACCTGGGTCCCATCGACGACGACGATCTGCGCACCTTTGCCGGGCAGGTGCGGGACAGATTTCAAGCCCGGATGGTGGCCATCACCATCCGCTATCCGGATACCTTCGAGCAGCATCGCTGGGAGTCGGCAGCCGTCGATTCTCAGGGGCGTTTCTTCCGTTCGCCTGCCGTAAGACCCATTACCTTGTGGGATCGCCTGGGTGGCGGGGATACCTGGAATGCGGGATTCTACTACGGTCTGCTCACCTCGGGATTCAACCGGGAGGGAATGGAAAAAGGGGTCCTGACCGGCGATGCCGCCACCCGTCTCAAGCAGACTCTGATGTTCGATCTGCCCATTGTCGACAAGGCGGAAGTTCAGGCGTTGCTGAGATCGGACGTGCTGGGCGGCGGGAAACGGACGTCACGTTAAGCAACAAGGTCCGTTCCGGGAAAACTGGAACAGGGAACGCGCAAGCTGCTGAAACGAGTTTGCCTCAAGTACTTGCAGGCAACCCGGCAAAGAAGCCTGTCGGAGGGCGTCCACCATGACCAAGGAACAGAAACTGGACCTGATGCGGCAGACGGGGTTGATTGCCATTATGCGGGCGGACAGTTCCGATCAGTTGATCGCCGCTGCCGACGCCATAAGGGCGGGCGGCGTGCGGGCCATTGAAGTCACCATGACCACACCGGGAGCCATCGAGACCATTCGGACGGCCAGCCGGCGATACCGCGGGGAAACCCTTTTCGGAGCAGGCACGGTGCTGGACCCTGAAACGGCTCGAGCCGCCATTCTGGCCGGGGCAGACTTCGTGGTGGCGCCGACCCTCAACCCGCAAATGGTGGCGCTCTGCCTCAGGTACGGCGTTCCGGTGTTTCCGGGTTGCTACACCCCCACCGAAATGCTGACCGCCTGGGAAGCTGGCGCCTCCATGATCAAGCTGTTCCCGGCGGACGTTGGCGGACCTGCTTACATCAAGGCTATTCGGGCGCCACTGCCCCAACTGGAGATCGTTCCGGTCGGAGGAGTGAACCTGGATACGGCAGCCGACTTCATCAGAAGCGGAGCTGCCGTGCTGGGGGTCGGAAGCAGCCTGATCAATCAAAAGCTGCTTGACTCGGGCAACATGGAGGACCTGCGCCGCCGCGCCGCGGCTTTTGTGGCCGAGGTCGCAAGAGGCCGGGCCTCCTGATCGAGGGTCCGAGGGCTGAAACAAAAGAGAACGGCGAACCACCAATGGACGCGAATGAACACCAATTAGGAATGAGCCTTTTGCAAAACTCGTAGCGGGGCAGACTATTGTGTCGGCGACCGTGACGTCATGCCTTTTTCGGAATCGGGTGCGACCGGTGAGCCATGCGGGCTCACCACAAAAAGCACAAGAGTCACA
>JAPOZE010000320.1 GCA_026706225.1 Acidobacteriota bacterium | reverse complement strand
TACCTGAGTCCCTCAATATGTCAAGAAAAAAATGGGACTAAAATATATAATTCCCAAGGAAACCAGCGGGTGACATTCGAGTATGTCCTCATGGATGGAGTCAATGACAGCGACGACGATGCCCGGCGGCTGGTCAGACTGCTGGCCCACCTCCGGTCCAAGGTCAACCTCCTTCCCCTGAACCCCGGCAATCCCAACGGCTTGCGACCCTCACCCCCCGATCGGGTCAACCGCTTTCGGGAGATCCTCACCCGCAAAAGCCTGCCGGCATATGTCCGCAAACCGAGAGGAATGGACATCTATGCCGCCTGCGGCCAACTGCACCTGGCAGCGGATCATCCTTCCCGAACCACCCGTACCTCACGACCGGATACCAACTCGTAGCGAACCCGGCGCCAGACGATGGTGGAGGTAAACAGGGAGATCGCCAGGTTGCAAGCCGTCAGCGTCGCCGCCAGCGGCCCAAGAAACAGGTATCCCCAAAGGTCTCGCTTGAGCCTCTCCTGCTGCTCCGGACGGATCCGCCGGATCATCCTCCAGCGAAACAGACCGCGAACGGCGCCCAGAAACCAGACCATCCCCAACAAGAGCAGCAGCGGGGCGCCCTGCAGCCAGCCGATCCCGATGGCTCCCCCCACACCAAGGGCCGAGGCCATCAACTCACCCACCGTCCACCACCAGAACAGTACGAAGGGCCACTCCGAGAGCAGCGCCAGCCTCCAGCGGCCTCGCGAGTAGACCTTGGTAATGATGATTTGGCGTGTGGACCATTCCACCAGCTCTCTCCAGGTGCAGTCCCCATGGGAGGCAACCAGACAGCGAGGTTGATAGTGGATCCGGAGCCCCGCTGCATTCACCGCCTCCGTGAGGGAATAGTCGTCACTGACGGAATGCTTCCAATAGGCCGTTACGTCCGCCCTCGCAAAGGTCGACCTCCGGATGGCCATCGAGCCTCCCCAGGCGAAGTTGTGGCGGTGCCCTCCCAGCAGCGTGGCTATGGAGCTGTTCCAGGTGGCCCTCAGAAGGCCGGCCAGGTTTCCGCCGCGGGGAAAGAACCACCGGTACCCGGTGGAGGCTCCTGTTTCGGGTTCCCTCAGGGGCGCCAGGAGGTCCCGCAGCCAATGGCGGTGCGGTCTTGCGTCCGAGTCGGCAAAAACCAGAACCTCCGAACCCGGATCCGTCCGGTCCAGCGCCCGCAGGAGTCTGTGCACCTTCTCTCCACGCTGGTCCGAGAATCCGGACACCACGAACTGGACTCGCCGGGCAGGAAATTTCCCAGCCGCCCGGCGGAGGTCCACCAGCGAGGGATCGGACTCGGTGGAGGTCACGAAAATCACCTCATAGTCTTCAAACTCCTGATCCAGGATGGCCTCCATGTTCTCCTGCAACTCGAAATCGCTTCCCTTGCAGGGAACGATCACGGAAGTCGGAGGCATCCAGGCAGGCGGGGCTTGTGACAACTGGCGGTCGAGGTAGCGCTGGTAGCTCAGGCAGTGCAGCGCACCGAGCAAGCCCTTGAGGAGAACCACTCCGGCAAGAAGGAGGAAAAGCAAGTCCATGAGGGGGTCTTGCGGCTCGGACCCGGGGGAACCCAGGCTTACTCCCAACGAAATACCTTCACCGCCACCCAGACCGAAACCACGCTCCACAATCCCAGGCCGGCCAACTGGAGCCAAAGAGTCGGAAGCGTCGAACCGTCCAGCACAATGCTTCGCATGCCGTCGGCCAGGTAGGTGAGGGGAAAGAACTCGGTGACCACCCGAACCGGCTCGGGCAGATTGGAGCGGCTGAAGAACACCCCCGAGAGAAGCATCATGGGTAGTGAAACCACGTTGGCCAGCGGGACGACCTGATCTTCGGTCCTGGCGATACCGGCCAGGAAGAAGCCGATGGCCAGGAACACGGCTCCGCCCAGCAGACCCATGGCGAAGAGATCCAGCAGACTTCCCATGAACTGCAGGTCGAAGAAGGCAATCCCCACCCCTACCAGGACAACGATCTGCGCCAGCAGGACCATCAGCCGCATGGCCACCTGGGCCGCGATGAAGTCCTGGGGCCGCATGGGAGTTACCGACAGGCGGCGGAGCACCCCCCGTTTTCGCAGCGCAACGAAACCGAAGGCCACCCCGAAAATGCCGCTCTGCATGATGGCCAGGGACAGCACCCCGGGAAGCAGGAAGTCGATATAGCTGGAGCGGCGGCTGGTTACCGATTGGAGGGTCATTGGAACTCGATCGGGCGCCGAATGCATCCCGAAAGTCTCATCGTCCAGCAGCTTGCGCAGGACGAGCAGCCCCAATTGGGTTTCCTCGGGTGTGCCGTCATTGACCAGAACCCTCAGTGCCTTCCCCTCAACGGCATCGAACTCCTCGGGAAGGACAAGAACCAGGTGCCGCTTGCCGGCCATGAGCTGTTCCTGCTCGGAGCTTTCCGCCCCGCGGGTGACCTGAACCGTCCGGACCTCCCCGAGCTTCCCGACCAGCCGGCCGGCCGGTTCATCCTCCCCGCCCGCAACTCCGATCCGAATTTTTCCCAAGCCCTCGAAGCTGACAAATCCGAACAGGAAGACCATGAAGAGCGGCAGCAACATGGTCCAGATGATGGCTTCCTTCTGTCGGGTGAACATCTTCAGAGACGCCACCGTCAATTTCCACTGAAGCCGCATATGGGGTCATTCCTCCTGCAAGGCGTGGCCGGTGAGGTGGAGAAACACGTCTTCCAGGTTGGCCAGCCGCTCCACTCGTTCCTTCTTGAATCCGGATGCCAGGAGATCGCCGATGAGCTCTCGGGGAGGGGCGTCGGCAACGATCCTGCCCCGGTCCATGATGGCTACTCGATCGCA
>JAPOZE010000128.1 GCA_026706225.1 Acidobacteriota bacterium | reverse complement strand
ACGCTCCCAGCGTCGTCGGTCTGGCGACGGTTTTCGGGATGGGTGGCGGCACCAGTTCCTACCAGGAAATCGAGGATGCCGATCTCATCCTCCTGTGGGGATCCAACGCCCGCGAAACGCACCCGATCTTCTTTCATCACGTGCTGAAGGGAGTGAATCGCGGAGCCCGGCTCTTCGTCATCGACCCCCGCAGAACCGGTTCGGCCCAATGGGCTGACGGTTGGCTGGGTCTGGAGGTGGGCAGCGACATTGCGCTGTCCAACGCCATGGCCCGGGAAATCCTGGATGCCGGCCTGGAGAATCGGTCCTTCATCGAACAGGCCACCAGCGGGTTCGACCAATACTGCCGCTCGCTGGAGTCCTATACCCTGGAACGGGGTGAGCGGGAAACCGGGGTTCCGGCCGAAAGCATCCGGATGCTGGCTCATGAATACGCCCGGGCAGACAGGGCCGAACTCTGCTGGACACTGGGGATTACCGAGCACCATAACGCCGTCGACAACGTGCTGGCCCTGATCAACCTGGCTCTGTTGACGGGTCACGTGGGTAAATACGGGAGCGGGCTGAACCCTCTAAGGGGACAGAACAACGTCCAGGGAGGCGGCGACATGGGCGCCATTCCCGACCGGCTTCCCGGGTTTCAGCACGTGGAGAGCGACGAGCTCCGGGCCCGGTTCGAACGGACCTGGGGAGTGGAAATCCCACCCAAGCGGGGCCTGCATCTCAGCGGAATGTTCGATGCCATGGAGGAAGGCAGGCTGGCGGCGCTCTATATTCTGGGAGAGAATCCGGCGGTATCGGAGGCCGACCAGGGGCGGGCTCAGCGTCTCCTCGGGGGGCTGGAATGCCTGGTGGTGCAGGATATGCTGATGACCGACACCGCGGCCATGGCCGACGTCGTCCTTCCGGCCGCGGCCGGGTGGTGCGAGTCGGAAGGCACCGTCACCAGCAGCGAGCGCAAGGTGCAGCGCGTTCGGCGGGCGCTGTCCCCGCCGCCGGGCGTGCGGGACGACCTGGACATTCTCTACGAATTGGCTCGCCGCCTGGGAAGCGACTGGGGGCGCCCGGACCCGAAGCGGATCTGGGACGAGCTCCGTAGCCTCAGTCCCATGCATCGGGGAATGAGCTACGAGCGGCTGGAAGCCCTCGACGGCATCCGCTGGCCCTGTTATGACGAGTCGCATCCGGGCGAGCTGTTCCTGCACAGCCGATTGTGGCAAGAACCCTTGTTGGGGCCGAGGGCGCCCTTCAGCCCGGTGGAGTTCGAACCTCCCGTGGACGAGTTGAACGATCGGTTTCCTCTCAGACTCACCACCGGCAGGCGCCTGGATTCCTACAATACCGGCGCCCAGACCACGTCCTATGCCTCTCCTCTCCGGCGGGGGGAATCGTTGGATCTGTCTCCCGAAGACGGTGAGCGCTATGGGGTGCTGGAGGGGGAACGGGTCAAGGTGGTTTCACGCCGCGGCTCGGTCATCGCTCCGGTCCGTTTCGATAGCGGTCTCCGGCCCGGTCTGGCCTTTATGACCCTGCACTTTCCGGACGAGGTTCAGACCAACCAGCTCACCATCGACGCCGTCGACCCCAAGTCCGGCACCGCGGAGTTCAAGGCCTCTGCCGTTCGCATCGTCAAGCTTGCGGCTTCTCAGCCGGGCTAGTGTTCCGAGACAGGACACTGGAGGACGCGTCGATGACCCGGCCGGGGTAGCCGAGGAGACTACCGTTGGATCTTCACATTGCGGGTCAATCTCCGGACCGGGACGAGCGGTCCGCCGTCGACAGCGTCCTGGGTCCCATCCAGGCCGGGAAGACGGAAAGCTTTCACCTCCGGCAGGAACGGCCGGACCGGTCGCAGAGGCACCTGCTGCTTCCGGTTCTCCACGCCATCAACAGCCGCATCGGCTGGATCAGTCCCGGGGCCCTCAACTACGCCTGCAGCCGGTTGAACCTCCCTCCTGCCGAAGCCTTCGGAGTCGCCGATTTCTACGGTCTGTTCTCAATGACTCCGCGTCCACGGGCTGTCATTCACGTGTGTGACGACATTGCCTGCCTGATCCGGGGAGCGCCTGCGATCTGCGAGCGCCTGGCGGGCCGCCTGGGCCCTCCCGGAGCGGCCCAGCCCTCGTCCAAGCTCACCTGGCTCAGGAGTCCCTGCCTCGGCCTGTGCGATCGCGCCCCGGCTGCCCTGGTCTCGGCGGCCGGCCCCGAGCCTTGGGAATGCGCCATGGCTCCGACCACGGCAGATTCTCTGCTGGCGGCGGTGGACCGGCCGGAACGCAAACCGGAGCCTCCGCCCGTCCCGGCATCCCCCAGCGTCCCGCAACAGGGTCAAGCGGGATTGCGCCTGTTGCGCCGCGTCGGCCGCCTGCAGCCGGAAAGCCTTCAGGACCACCTGGCCCAAGGGGGTTACGAGGCCCTGCGGCGGGCGGTCGAGCTCGGTCCCGAGCGGGTCATTGGCGAAGTCATCGATTCCAAGCTGGTGGGAAGGGGCGGGGCGGCCTTTCCCGCCGGCCGGAAATGGGAAGCGGTCTACCGTGCCCGTTCCTCCCAGCCGGTCCGTTACCTGGTCTGCAACGCGGACGAGTCGGAGCCTGGAACCTTCAAGGACCGGGTGCTCATGGAGGAAGATCCCTATCTCCTCCTCGAATCCATGACCATTGCCGGGCTGGCCACCGGCTGCGAGCAGGGGTTTCTCTACATTCGCGGAGAATACCCCCTGGCCTTCGAACGCTTGAATCACGCCGTCCGCCAGGCCAGACACCACGGTTTCCTGGGGAAGAGCAGGCTGACCCTGGACCTGTCCTTCGACAGCGAGATCCGGCGAGGGGTCGGCGCCTACATCTGCG
>JAPOZE010000490.1 GCA_026706225.1 Acidobacteriota bacterium | reverse complement strand
TCCGTCGCAGATCAGCCAGGACCCCGAGACGATCCGAAGCGCCCGCAAGCTGATTCTGCCGGGCGTGGGCGCCTTCGCGGATGCGATGGAGAATCTTCGCGCCAGGAGCCTGGTGGATCTGCTCCGGGGAAAAGTGGCCGACGGGACCCCCATGTTGGGACTGTGCCTGGGTCTCCAGCTTCTTTTCAGCGAGAGCGAGGAGTTCGGTCCGGTTGCCGGGCTTGGCTGCATTCCCGGGAGAGTCAGGAAGCTGCCGCCGGAAGTGCAGGTTCCCCACATCGGTTGGAATCAGTTGCACCTGCTGAAATCCGATCCTTTGCTGGAGGGAGTGGCCGAGGGCAGTTTCGTCTACTTCGTCCATTCCTACTATGCCGTACCCGTCGATGCCGACCATGTTCTGGCCACCACCGACTACGGCGTCGACTTCACGGCCATAACCCGAAAGGGGAACGTGTGGGCGACCCAATTCCATCCCGAAAAGAGCCAGGACGTCGGTCTGCGCATCCTCAGGAATTTCGCCGGGCTTTGAACGGTTGGACTCGCCGGGAATGCTGGCCTGGAGCCGAGGGGGGCAAGCGCCGCAACCCACGGGTCCGCCGGCGGGGATACGGGGAACTCCGATGATCATTTTCCCGGCAGTGGACATGCGTCGCGGCAAATGCGTTCGCCTGGTCCAGGGGCGGGCGGAGGACGAAACAGTCTACTCGGAGGATCCCCTGGTAGTCGCCCGCCAATGGTGCGACCAAGGCGCCTCCTGGCTTCACCTGGTCGACCTGGATGGGGCCATGGTCCAAGGCAGCCACAACCGGACCATCGCCCGAAAGATATTTGAGGCCCTGCCCATCCCGGTGCAGTTCGGGGGCGGAGTGCGGACCCTGTCCGACATCCGGGAACTGCTGGCCGCGGGAGCCGCGCGGGTGATTCTGGGGACGGTGGCGGTGGAGCGGCCCGATCTGGTGGAGGAGGCCTTGAGCCGGCATTCCGGCCAGGTGATCGTGGGGCTGGACGCTCGCCAGGGACGGGTGGCAACCCGGGGATGGAACCAGTTGGAAGCGCTGGAAGCGCTGCCCTTCGCGAGGGATTTGGCACGGCGCGGCGTGGACCGCATTGTCTACACCGATATCGGCAAGGACGGGACCCTTCAGGGACCCAACCTGGAGGCCACCGGGCAAATGGCTCGGGAGAGCGGGTTGAAGGTGATTGCCTCCGGGGGGGTGTCCTCCCTCGAGGACCTGTCGCGGCTCAAGCACCTGGAGTCAAGCGGGGTGGAAGGGGTGATCGTGGGGAAGGCCTTGTATGAAGGGAGGTTTTCCCTGGAAGCGGCGCTGTCGGCGGTTGCGGACTAGCGGGGCGTTGGGCACAGCGGCTGCCTTCGTGACGGGGTAGATCAATCGAGAATGTGCCATGCTCGAATTTGAACCCGTTTCAAGTCACCAGGCGCGGGGGATTGTTTCAGGGGCAACCACAAGGGTGGCCGGCGGCGGTTGATTCGACGGAGCGAAAAGAATTATGCTGGCAAAGCGCATCATTCCCTGCCTGGACGTGGACCGGGGGCGCGTGGTCAAAGGGGTCCATTTCGTGGACCTGGTGGATGCCGGCGACCCGGTCGAGTGCGGGAAGCGGTACGACCGGCAGGGTGCCGACGAACTGGTCTTTCTGGACATTACAGCCTCTTCCGATGACCGCCACATCATGGCAGAGGTGGTTCAGCGGGTTGCCGAGTCCATATTCATTCCCTTTACGGTCGGGGGAGGGATTCGCGACACCGGCGACGTGCAGGAAATATTGCGGGCCGGCGCCGACAAGGTTTCGCTGAACACGGCAGCCGTCAAGAATCCGCAATTGGTCCGGGCCGGAGCCGAGAAATTCGGAAGTCAATGCATGGTGGTTGCCATTGACGCCAAGCGAACCGGCGCCGGACTCAACACCGCTTGGGAGGTGTATATCCATGGCGGCCGCACGCCCACCGGCCTGGATGCCCTGGACTGGGCCCGGCGGGCGGAATCCCTGGGGGCCGGCGAAATCCTGCTGACCAGCATGGACCGGGATGGCACCCAGGCGGGTTATGACCTGGAGCTGCTGCAAGCCGTGACCTCCCGGGTAGGGATTCCCGTGATCGCGTCGGGAGGAGTGGGGACGCTGGAACACCTCTTCCAGGGCCTGACCCAGGGGGGCGCCCACGCCGCCCTGGCGGCTTCCATCTTTCACTTCGGCACCCACACCCTGCAGCAGGCCAAGGATTATCTCAGGGTTCGTGGAGTGGTGGTTCGATGAGTTCTCAGGGAGAAGTCATGTCACCCAGCCAAGCCGAGGAGATCGTCTCCCGGATGAAATTCGATGCCGACGGCCTGATCCCGGCCATCGTGCAGGATGCCTCCACCCGGCAGATCCTGACGGTGGCCTACATGAATCGGGAAACGGCCAAGCTGTCGCTGACTCGAGGCGAGACCTGGTTCTGGAGTCGCAGCCGCCAGGAGATCTGGCACAAGGGCGAGACCTCCGGAAACACCCAGAAGATCACCGAGATTCACCTGGACTGCGATGGAGATGCGCTGTTGGTGCTGGTTCACCCCAGGGGCCCGGCCTGCCACACCGGGGCGCAGACCTGCTTTCACCACCGGCTCTATTCGGAGGCCCCAGGCGAAGAAACGCCGCTGGGCCGGTTCCCGGACACGGTGGACCGGCTGATAAGGACCATCAAGGACCGCCGCAAGCACCGGCCCGAAGGGTCCTACACCAGCTATCTCTTTACCCGGGGACGGGACAAGATTCTCAAGAAGATCGGCGAAGAGTCGGCCGAGACCATCATCGCGGCCAAGAACCGGTCCAGGAAGGAGTTGACCGCGGAGAGCGCCGACCT
>JAPOZE010000272.1 GCA_026706225.1 Acidobacteriota bacterium | reverse complement strand
GGCCCGCTTCCGGCAGGGCGCGGAGAAAGTGACCCCGACAAGAAAGGCTTTCGCGGAAATGGATCTGGCCATCGCCCAAACCTGCCGGCACCACTTCCAGAGCACGGCCAACCAGGTGGAGTTTTACCTGTTGAGGGAGGAGCTCGGTCGAAGCCAGGGGAAAAAGCCCCAGGTCGCGAGGCGCATGATCGAGCTGGCCCGGGCGGAAATCGAGCTGGCCCGGGCTCAATACTCCATTGCCCGGCGCCATTCCACCATCGCCTTCGAGGCCTCCAACCACTACTACTACCGCCCGTTGGACCTGGCCGAGAAGATCCTGAACTGCCGCCGGGTGATTGACGAGCTCTCGGCTGTCTGAGCGTCCCCTGACTTCGCCACCTGCTACAAGAAACGCACCGGCGTCGAACGCCTCTTCTCCCGGGTCGCTCAACCAGTGTACCGTCTGACATTATTATGATATCATTATGGTATTACACCTGCCAAAGGAGGCTAATGTGCCAGACATTGCGCTTCGCGGAATCCCCGATTTCCTGCACCGGGAACTCAAGTCCTCCGCGAGCCGGAACCACCGCAGCCTTAACGGGGAGATCCTGGCGAGGTTAGTGGAGTCGGTCAGACCCGAGCCGGTAGAACCGCAGGCCCTCCTGGATCGCATCCGGCAGCGAAGCAAGACACTTGGACCGGTCGATCTCAGTGAGGACAGGCTACGCGAGATGCGGAACATGGGACGGCCATGATCGTAGTCGACACGAATGTGATGGTTCGCCTGGTAGTGGGCGGAGCAGACGGTGCCGACGCAGCCGCGTTGTTCGAGCGGGACACCGAGTGGGCGGCCCCCAGCATCCTCATGAGTGAGTTGCACAACGTCCTGATCGGCTTCGTGCGGCGGGGCGCGCTAACCTCGGAGCTAGCCAAAGCGATGAGCGACGATGCTGCTGTCGTTCTGGGAGGCCGCATCGCCAGCGTGTCCGGACACCAGGTGATCGACGTCGCGCTGGAGTGCGGTCTAAGTGCCTACGATGCCGAGTTCGTCACGCTCGCTCGGGTTCTGGGCGTTCCTTTGGCCACCCTGGACAACGAGATCCTGCGGGGCGCCGCAGATGTGGCCGTGTCGTTGCGGACGCTTGCGAGATCGACGAGGGGATGAGTGAAAACGGCGCGTTGCCTTTTTGACTTGGTGCGAGTTGTTGCTCACCCGGAACGGATGCGGTCCGAAGGCAAAATGGGCAAAGACGATCACATGATCCCCTGCTACAAGGATCACGGATTCACCTGAGGGCAGTCTACACTCCGGCCACAAAGGGGGTTCGGGGGAACCCCATCAGGAGTTCCGGACCGTCTTCGGTCAGATGGAACACGTCGCCCAGGGGTACAAACATCTTGCCGGTTCCGGGCAGGCCGAAGACGGCGTGCATCACGGCGGTCATTCCGGCCTGCATGGGAGCCGGGTTGCTGTCGTCGAAGGGAACGGGCTGCTCGCTGTAATCCATGCCGATTCCGTGTCCGATTCGTCCCCCCAGAAGATCCAGGCCATGGGGCTCCACGTGCTCGCGGATGGTCCGGCCCAATTCGGCCACGGGCGTTCCCGGCTTCAGAATCTCCTGAGCCCGATCGTGGGCTTCCCGTGTCACCTGGCACAACCTGGTGAGGGCGTCGCAGGGCTTTCCCAGGGTTCCGGTGCGGTGCCCGTGACACCAGTACCCCTGGTAGACGATGTAGGAGCAACTGGCCATGAGGTCGCCGTATTGAAGGATGCGCTCATGGGGCCTGATGTCCAGCCGGGTATTGTTCCAGTCCGGGGGCGGACCTGAAGCCATCCAGTACTTGGCGTGGTCGGCGCCTTCCCGCCGCGCCATCCGCTCCATCTCGGCCACGATTTCAATGCCGGGCAGTCCGGGCCTGGCAACCTCCAGCATGGTTTGAAATCCCAGATCGCTCAACTCGGCCGCCCGCCGCATCAATTGCAGTTCCGCCTCGCTCTTGACGGAGCGGAGTTGGGAAACCACGTCGTCCACCCGATGGAGCCGGTCCCCTAACCCGAGAGCCAGTCCCTCGTAGAAGGGAGCCGGCATGGTGCTCACCCCGACCACGCCCACCCCTTCACCTCCCAGGCCATTCTCTTCCAGGACGGCCAGGGTCTGGCCGGCAAAGTCGCGGGGACCCTGGTCGTCGCCCCCCCCACGATGACCCGCCACCGCATTGGGATCGACGGCCTCCACCAGCCGCATATCCTCTATCGGAGAGACCTCCGCGGCCTGTTCGAACATGAACTGCATGCCGGCAGCCAGCATCACCGGGTCCCCCTGGCGGGGCACCACCACCACCGTTTCCACGATCCGGTCATCGTTGGCCCAACCCGACAGATAGGAGACGTGGCCGGTCTGCCCCCATTTGTGCTCGCGCGCCGGGGAATAGGCCAGCAAGGCCCCCAACTGCTTGTCCTCCAGGAACCGTTGCACACGATCGTAGCGGCTCTGAAACTCCTGTCTGGAAATCGCCTGTGATTCCATCCCTGACCTCCCATTGCTGCCGAACCCGCTGGCAGGAAAATTGGCCCGGCTCTGCCCCGGGGCCTTGAATCGAAATCCGCCTGAGGCGGAAAGGTTGTCGCCACCGGCCCGTGCCGAAAGAATAGCACCGGGCCAGAGGGATTTCACCTCCGTTTCACCGTCTTTCCAGGCGGCGGCAGCGCAGTGCTCCGTACCCAACAGGCAACACGCCAATGGGAAACGAGCGAAAAAATGAGCGATCCACGAAGTGGCGCGAAGGACCCCGAAGGGCCACCAAGCCTGACGGCCATGCCGCATCGGCACGGGCTGCGGCCCGGCAAGCCGGCGCCTGCTCCTCGAGGGGGCAGGCGC
>JAPOZE010000132.1 GCA_026706225.1 Acidobacteriota bacterium | reverse complement strand
CTCCGGGCTTACCCTGCAGGCGACACGAGGCCGCAGCTTCGCAGCTCTCCCATAACCTACGACATTGCTGGTTGCCAGGATTTTTTTGAAGATTGTCCCCGGGGGGCGCCCGGGGTCGCCGAGTCGCGGGCTTATGCGAGGTCACTGCGCCAGCAGATCCTCGATCAGCCTCTGGAAGGCGGGATAGGGGTGGGCTCCGGTCAGCGTTTTCCGGACCCTGATGGTGGGTTGGGTCTTGTCCGTCAAGCCAAAGAAAAAGGAGGGGGTTCCCCGGACCCCGACCCTCTTGCCCTGATTCAAGCCGTCCCGGACCTTCTGGGCGTATTTGCCGCTTTCGACACAGTCCAACAGGGCCTGGTTGTCGAGCTCCAGGCTGGTGCCGAAGGCTTTGAGTGTCCCCTGGGTGAGGGATTGGGGGTGCCGGAACAACAGGTCGTTCATTTCCCAGTACTTGCCCTGGTCCCCGGCGCAGTGGGCCGCCTGGGCCGCTTTGGATGCCCCGGCGTGGGACGCCAGCGGAAAGTCCGCAAAGACATACTTCAACCGGCCCGTCTCGACGTACTCCTCCACGATGCGGGGAGCGACTTGCCGGTCGTGGCGCCGGCAGAAGAAACACTGGTAATCCGAAAACTCGATCATGGTCACCTTGGCCTCTGCAGATCCCATGACGGGCAGGCCCCGGGTGCTGATCTCCAGGAAGTGGGCTTGCCCGGCGCGCTGGACGGCGAGAAGCCGGCTGATCCGGGAGATGCCGCCCCCGGGCCTTTCCTTTTCCGCCTGCGCCAAGCGGTCGGGAGAGGGGTGGGGTTGGCTGTCTTTCTGGGATGCAACCGTTTGCGCAATTCCCAGGAGGAGAGCCAGCGCCATCCAGCCGCGAAGGATATTCATGAGGTTGCTCCCACCTAATAGTCAGGTTCCGGCAGGACCACCTGGCGAACCAACTCCTCCAGGGGCAGCCGGGACATGGCCCGCAGTGCGCCTCTCCAGTCGGCGCTGTTGTTCATTTGGGCGTTGAGAGCCAGGTGCCTGACAGCCGGTTCCGCCACCAGGGCCAGGGCTTCCAGAGGCAGGCCGGCCCGGTCGGCCGATTCGGCCAGTGTCAGCATCAGGTGACCCAATCGCCGGGAGAGATGGTGGGTCAGCAGGGAGTTGTTGTACTCTTCGTAGGGTGGTGGCGGCAGCCGTTTGCAATAGGTGCGGTCACCCAGCTCGGATCCGGCAAAGAATCGGTCCTGATGGGATGGAACCAGGGTTGAGGCGCGCTCCAACGCCTCCCGGACCGGCCCGTGCCCCAGGTGAGCGGCCTGCTTGTCGTCCCACAGGCGATTTCCCAGGTAGTAGAGATCGGAGGAGCTCAGCAGGGCGGATATGCCTTCCAGTTCCCGTGCGGCCACGGCTTCCAGCAACTGGGCTCTCCGGGTCGGCCCCACCAATCCCTCGACAATCTGCGCCAGGTCCTGTTGCAGCTCCTGCTGCAAGGCTGACCGGGCCAGGAATTCCCGGGCCAACCGAATCTTCAATGCCACCAGGTGCATGCTGAGCGGGTTGAGGTGTGACCAGGGCAGGGATCTTACCCCGGAAAGCTGCGCAGCCGCGAATCCCTCGACCACCGGATCCGTCCCGATGGATTCCCCGGCTTCGGCCTTGACCAGTCCGATCTCTCCCGTCAGTGTTGCAATCTGACACAGCGGCCCCCGCAGGTAGTTCCCGGTCTGGCGTCGCAGCGTTTGCCGGGATGCCGCCGGCCAGTAATAGCGCCCGCCGCTGCCAAGCGTGACGTGGAACCGATGCTTCCTGGTCAGCAGCGGATCTTCAGCGACCACCAGGTCCCGGGGAGAGAAGTAGTAGGCGTAGACCCATCCGACCAGGGCGTCCTTGAAACTCCCGTCGAGATAGCCGACGATTTCCTGAGACAGCTCGGGAAGGGCATCCGAGCGGTTGCCGCGGTTGCCGTTGACGATCGCACTATTCAGTTGACGGACCCATTTTGAGGTCCGGCCCCGCTGCAGAAAGACCGCATTGCCCCGCTGCGCGTCGGTCAACTGATTCTCGAGTTGTTGCTCCAGTTCATGGAGTTCCCCGAGAGTCCTCCTGAAAGTGTCCAGGACGGCCTGGTCGCGATTCCCCCGGACGGCTTGGGCCGCATCGTACAGCTCCAGCAGGCCGGTCAGCGAGGGGACCCGCTGCAGCCGCAGGACCTCCTCGATTCTCTTTCGATTCATCGAGCCGGCATCGACGGCGGCCATCCGGCCGCTGGACTCGAACTCGACCTGCCTGGATTTCCCGCCGAGAGCCGCCATCAATTGCCCGTCGATGCCGGCCGGTTGCGGTCCCAGGATCTTCAAGCGCCCGGCATTGCTTCGAGGGTAGGATGACGAATCGCTTTTGGCCGGCGGAGGTGGGACGGGCAAAGCCTGCATGAGGCGCCGCAGGATGGCCACCGTGGCCCCAGCGAAGTCCGCTTCGGTCCTGGCGCCGGTGAACCTCTGGCAGAGAGCATCCAGAATCGAGGCAATTTCCGACTCCTCCAGAGCACGGTTTTCCGAAAGGAGCACCAGGGTCTGGAGCAATCCGTGGAACAGTCCCAGGGTGTCGTTCAAGTTGGCGAGGTCCACCTCCTCGACATTGCGGGCTGCCTGGAAGAACCGCTGGAGTTGTTGGGTGGAGGGTCGCGGCAATGATGCCAGATAGGGGAATATCTCGCGATACTTGGCATAGCGCCTGGATAGCAGCAGGGCGGCTTCCTCCGCCATGGGCCGGTCCCAGTGCCGTTCCAGGTGCACCACCGCCAGAAAGTTCTCCACCAGGCTGTGCTTCTTCATGCCGAACTGATACTCCTCCAGGGGCAGTCGAAGCAGGATTTCGTCCTCG
>JAPOZE010000436.1 GCA_026706225.1 Acidobacteriota bacterium | reverse complement strand
CCGCCACTGCCTGGTCCCGCTCCCGTGCCCGACTCCTCCAGTGGTCCCACTGGAAAGCCAGGAAGGGGGCGGTCGGCAGTCCGGCCTGCTGGAACAGCCGCTTCATCACGTCCTTGTCCATGGCCACGGCGGAACCGAGCACGCCGGCGCCGACATAGGGGATATTGGAGAGCTCGAGCAGGCCCTGGATGGTGCCGTCTTCTCCGAAGGGACCGTGCAGCACCGGAAAAACCACGTCGATTGAAGTCCACCGGCCCTCTTGGGGACCGGGAGCATCGACTTGAATCAACTGGCCCGATCGGGACGACTCGGCAGGCAGGACGACAGGGGCTCCCTGCTGCAGGATCTTGGTGAATTCCCCCTCCAGAAATCCTGGATCGGCGCGCCAGCCTCCCTCCCTGGTAATTCCAATAGGGATGACGTGGTACTTGGCCCGGTCGATGGCCGACAAGATCGACGCCGCTGACCGCAACGAGACTTCATGCTCGCCGGACTTGCCGCCAAACAGCAAACCCACGGTGATTTTTTTCATTCACTCTCCACGTTTCACACTTCAAACTTCACTAAGGCGTCAGCCGATAAATGGTTCGGGGGAAGGGAATCGCCTCGCGGACGTGTTCCAGCCCGCAGATCCAGGCCACCACGCGTTCGATGCCCATGCCGAACCCCGAATGAGGAAAGTTGCCGTATCGGCGCAGGTCCAGATACCACTCGAAGGCCTCGGCCGGCAGGCGATGCTCCCGGATGCGTTGGCAGAGAAACTCCAGGCTGGTGGCCCTCTGTCCTCCGCCGATAATCTCACCGTAACCCTCCGGAGCCAGGACATCAGCCGAAAGCGCCACTTCCGGACGATGGGGGTCCGGCTCCATGTAGAAGGCCTTGGCCTCGGAAGGGTATCGGTGCACCATTACCGGGCGGTCAAACTGCCGCGCCAGCAGGGTTTCGTCGGCTCCGCCCAGATCGCTGCCCCACTCGATGTTCGAGCCCTTGGATTTGAGGATGGACACGGCTTCATCGTAGGTGAGGCGGGGGAAGGGAGGGGCGATGCTGCGCAGCGGCTCCGGTTCCCGGTTCAGGATGGCCAGTTGGGAGCTGCATTTGCCCAGCACCCGGCTGAGGATCTCCGAGATCAGGTCTTCGGCCAGAACCAGGATGTCCTCCAGCGTGGCATGGCTGACTTCGGGTTCCACCATCCAGAACTCGGTAAGGTGGCGCCGGGTCTTCGATTTCTCGGCCCGGAAGGTGGGGCCGAAGGAGTAGACCTTGCCGAAAGCCGCTGCCGCTGCCTCGTTGTAGAGCTGCCCCGATTGGGTCAGATAAGCCTTTTCATCGAAGTAGGGCACCTCGAACAGGGTCGTGGTGCCTTCGCAGGCGGCCGGGGTAAAGATCGGGGTGTCGACCAGGGTAAACCCGCGCTGATCGAAGAAATTGCGGGTGGCAGCGATCACTTCGTGCCGGACCTTGAGGATGGCGTGCTGTCGGGATGAGCGGAGCCACAGGTGGCGCTGGTCCAGCAGAAACTCGATGCCATGTTCCTTGGGGCTGATGGGAAAGGGCCGCTCGGCCGGAACCCGCTGGATGGTCTTCAAATCCGTGACTTCCATCTCGACCCCCCCGGGAGCCGTCTTGCCTTCAGGGACTCTTCGGACGATACCCGTGACCTCGAGGGAGGACTCCTGGGTCAGCTCCTTGGCCTGTTGGAATACGTCGGGTGAAACCGCGTTCCTGAGGACGATCGCCTGCATCAGCCCGGTTCCGTCCCGCAGAACCAGGAAGATAATCCTGCCGGTCGATCGAGTGTGGTAGGGCCATCGTCGGATGGTCGCTGAATTTCCCTCGTGATCGGCCGCGTCCCGAATCGTGATTTCAGCCATCACTCCTCCTTCTCGCCGCCTCCCAAGCAGCTTCCAGGCGGTTACAGGCCTCTCGAGCCGACTTCAATGCGGTTCGCAGGTCCCTGTCTCCCCCGCGAAGCTCCAGCAGGAAACAGCCGTCATAGCCGGCGCCTGCCAGGCCCTGCAGGATTTCCGGCCAGGGAACCGTTCCGGCGAACGGAGGCAGGTGTTCGTCCCGGTGACCATGGTTGTCGTGGAGATGGGTGGTGAGGATCCGCTGCCCGACAGCCGTGATCTGGCTTGCCGGAGTGGATTCCAGGTGCGCGTGTCCGGCGTCGAAGCAGATCCCGACTTCTGTCAGGTCGGCCTCCCGCAGGAATCGCCCCATCCTCTCCAGGGAAAGTCTGTTGGGAATATTCTCCAGTGTCAAGCGAACCCCGAGGTCTCCGGCAAACGGAACCAGGATCTCCAGACTCTGGTAGATGGCGTCCAGGTGACGGGGGCGATATCCATCCTCGAGTGCCCCCGGGTGTATCACAGCCAGCGGGCAGGGAACCCTCTCGGCGAATTCCAGCGCTCTACGGGCCTCGTCGACCGCCTGGGTCCTGCGGTGAGGTTCGGTAGCCGCAATGGAAAGCGGAGTTTGGATTCTGCCGGGCCGGTATTCGAGACAGTGGGGCAGGTGCAGGGAGTGAAGAAAAGACTCCTGATCCAGCAGCCATCCGGCCACCTCGCGCCCGAGTTGGCTGTCCCGATAGTCGAAATGGGGCCTCACAGCCAGGATTTCCACCCGTTGGAAGCCTTGGCGGCGCAGGACCGCCAGCCTGTCCAGGTCCAACCGATCCTCGATGAACAGATAGGTGGATATGCCTGGCTGCATGGCGGTTCAAAGCCCGGAAGCGAAACGGGCCGACGGCAGGCTGAAGGCGGGATCGAGAGAAGAGAGCCTGGCCCGAGCTTGCTCTGATCGACCAGGGATACTATCATCATTCGAGCCGGTCCGAATCAAGGATGGCGGCTCGGCGCCAGGGAGCGTGCCTTGAACCTGA
>JAPOZE010000183.1:2654-2886 GCA_026706225.1 Acidobacteriota bacterium | reverse complement strand
TGATCATGGCGCAGGAATTTTCCCCTCAGCGCGTGCTCGCGACCGAAGAGCGTAGCGGGCTTGGATAGCACGATTTTCCGGAGCGGCCTCTTGAGGACATCGATCCATGGGCGGACGAAGGCAGGGGAGAGAGCATGCTCTGCAGATGCTTTTTCAATGGGACCTTTCCAAGACGTCGTTCAACGATGTCCGCAGGACCTTCTGGACCCTGAACCACGATTCCGAGGCTGAT
>JAPOZE010000183.1:0-2644 GCA_026706225.1 Acidobacteriota bacterium | reverse complement strand
TCGCGACCGAAGAGCGTAGCGGTTTCTACGGTCGAGGGAGCATGTGCGCGCTGAGGGGAAAAGAACAAGCCAGGGCATGCCCAGCGCCGTCTGTTACCCGCAACCCCTTACCTGGAGCCAATCAACGTACTGAAGATAAACTGCTTTTCATCATGCCACCAGCGACCTGGTGAGATATGCGGGCTAGAAGGCAAGGCTACTGGACTCGGGCGGGGGGATCAAGAGTTCGTGACTACCCCGCCCGCGGGAATGAGACTTCTTTCGAATTCCCTTTCGGAGGGGCTCCGGCCCGCCTAAAATCGTTGCGGAAGGACCGTTGAAGGATCCTGTAACGAAACCGACACGACCCGTCGCGGTTGGCTGTCGTCGAGACGCGGACCGGAACGACAAGGAGGTAACGCATGTCACCGTTGGCGAAGTGGAGAACCGCTCTGTTTGCCATCCCGATCCTGCTGGCCGCGCTCTGGACCGTGGCTCCGGGAGAATCCGGAACCGACCAGGAATGGACCACCACTTCCTTCCTGGATTTCGTGGACGGCACCCCGACCGACGGCGGCGCCAACACCTACGTGGCGGCCGACGGCACCGTCCGCCTCATCAACGTCTGGGACCTCAACAACGACGGCCAACTGGATCTTTTTTTCCCGAGCAGCCATGACCACAACGAGAAAGTGGATCTGTTCATCTACTGGGGAAGGTCAGATTTCGACCCCGCCGGCAGGACCCGGCTGCCCAGCAACGGAGGCAAAGCCGCGACCGTTGCCGATCTGAACCAGGACGGTCATCCCGACCTGGTGCTGGTCAATCGCTTCAACGGCACCCGCAGCGACCTGGACTCCTACGTCTACTGGGGCAGCCGGGACGGCTTCGAGCCCGGACACCGGACGCTGCTGCCGACGCGGGGCGCCGAGGCCGCGGCCGCGGCCGACCTGAACGGGGACGGCTGGAAGGACCTGGTCTTTGCCAACAGCGGCTTGAGCTACCACGTTCCGGTGGATCGATTCAACCAGTCGTTCATCTACTGGGGCAGCCCGAGCGGCTACAGCCCGGATCGCCGCACCAGCCTGAAGACGGTGCTGGCCCGCGACCTGGAGATCGCCGACCTGGACCGGGACGGCTCCCTCGACCTGGTCTTCGCCATCGAAGGAAACCGCGATGAAGAGTCGGGCGCCTGGATTTACTGGGGTGATGGAAAGGGCGATTTTTCCAGCCGCCCGGTCACCAGGCTGCCCGGCCAGAGGAGCTCGGCAGTAGCCGTCGCCGACCTCAATGGAGACGGCCGGCCGGAAGTGGTTCTGGCCAACGGCTTCAGGCTTCGGGCCCGGGAGATGGATATCTACAACATCGTCGATACGGTGGCTGTCGATTCGTATGTCTACTGGGGTGGCCCGGAGGGCTATGAGGCCAAAGAGCCCAGCCGGTTGCCGACGGTGGCCGCCAGGGACGTGCAAGCGGCCGACCTCAACGCAGACCGCAGGCCCGACCTGGTCTTCGCCAACGGGGCCGGAGGGGCGGCCTACGTCTATTGGGCATCGGCCGAAGGGTTCCAACCGAACAAGCGGTTGGCCCTCCCCACCTCGGAAGCCGCCGCCGTGGAGGTGGAGGATATCAATCGAGACGGCTTTCCCGACCTGGTCTTTGCTCAGCGAGCGGACCGCCTGGCCCGGGATGGCGGCTCACTGATCTACTGGGGCAGCGACCAGGGATTCAACCGCGACCGCAAGCGGACCCTTCCCACCTTGAACGCCAGCGGAATCGCTATCGGCGACCTGGACTCCGACGGCGCCCGGGACCTGGTTTTCGCCAACAAGTCGGACGGCAGCCGCCGGGTGCCTTCCCTTCTCTACTGGGGAGGTCCCGAAGGCCGGTTCAGCCGGGAAGCACGGTTGGAGCTGGGCAGCGGCGGCGCCGGTTCCTACGCGGCGGCCTGAACCGGGACGGATTCCCCGATCTCTTTCTCCCGGAAATGCCCCCCGCCATTTACTGGGGCGGACGGGAGCCCTATTCTCCCAGCCGCACTTCCAAGGTGGACTCCGATCCGGCGATGTCGGGGAGGTTCGCCGACTTCAACCGCGACGGCTACCTGGATCTGGCGCTGAGCGAGTGGGAACCGGGACACGGGCAGACCAGCCTTCTCTGGGGAGGGCCCGGGGACTATTCCCGGGAGAACCGTTTTGTCTTCCAGGTGGGAGGGTTGCGCCACCACCACCTGGCCGACCTGGATCGGAACGGATGGCCGGACCTCATCTTTACCAGCACCACCGCCCGGGAGATCGTTGTCTACTGGAACGGCCCGCGGGGTTTCGACAACGCCCGCAAGACCCCCTTGCCCTCCGACGTGGCCGCCACCGTCGAAGTGGCCGACCTCAATGGGGACGGCCGGCTGGACCTCATCGTCCCCAACCTGTTCGATCCCGATCCCGCTCCCGACAAGCCTCAATCCTTCGGGGGCTCTCCTCAGGGCGATACCTTCATCTACTGGGGCGGCCCCGATGGCTACTCCCCGGCTTCCCGCCAGGTTCTGCCCTCCATCGGGAACGCCGACGTGGCCGTGGCCGACCTGGACCGGGACGGCCGCCTGGACCTGGTGCTCACCAGCTATCACGCCGGCCACACCCGCAGCCATCCCTCCACCATCTACTGG
>JAPOZE010000200.1 GCA_026706225.1 Acidobacteriota bacterium | reverse complement strand
GCTACGTCTGCATCCCTACAGCCCGTCCCGAACAGAACCGCCAGAACGATCGCAAGCACTAGAAATTATTTCATCTTGTATTCTCCTATCCTAGGAAACTCGTTGTTTAGGGACTCAACGATGTAATTCCTCAAATTATGCATATGATTATACATATTTCAGTGCTTGAATTGAAGCTGGGGTGCGTACCAGCACCGGGTTATGTTCTGCGGTGAGCTCGAAGCGGAAAACGATCAGGATGGAGAATGGCCTCCAATCCAAGGTCAACGTCCAGTTCGGGCCAAGAGAAGTGACCGGGAGTAGGTTCCCTAACGTTCAGAATTCTCCCCACGGAAGCATCTTTGAACCATGGGAAATCCTTGTAAGGAAGGAATAACTCCTCTGTGCCGGCGAGCAGCCAGATGCCGTGCACAGAGATGTTCGTAACCTCAACTTCTGAAGTGCTGATGGCACGCGGCTTGGAATTCATTTTGATTATCCTCGATAGTCTTGTTCCACTTCCTTCAGATGTAGGCGAGCATACGGTCGCGGGTGCGATTGTGGCGGAAGGCGGCCTCGTCTTCAGGCCAGGCTAGGGGAATTGTGTCCGGCAGGTGGCTCGGGTCTTTGCTGGTCAAGCTTGTCTTCAAAGCCAGGTCACAAGATGCGTAGCTTGGCCTGCACGGTGGCTGGTTAGAGGGAAGCGTGGAATGATTGGCCTAAAGTCTGGAATTCTGACACTTCCTGGCTGGCTAGCTTGCGGCGGATTTGCTCAAAGCGGCTGACCACTTCTTTTGAGTACAACCGTTCTCCACACCTCAGACAGACATCGGCCCCGACAGTCACCGACGCGAGATTAACGCCCCCGCGTAGCAATTTCTCTACTTCCTTCCGAACCATTTCACCGCCGCACACGGGACATGTGTTGAATGGCATCATTTTGGCCTCCGTGTTCGCCAGTCGAGCCAACGAGCAGGGTCGGGACGGTATACCTCGTAGAACTGTCGAACCCCACGCCTGAAGGCTTCGAACGAGTCCGATTGGCTGATGAGGCTTTGCCAATCGCTTGTGCCCCGGATGCCCTCGGTGAGGAAGTAATGGGTGAACAGTTGGCCGGCCATGTAAGGTTCTCAGCGCCTGGAACTGTGCGGAAGGAAGCTGTTGCGTGGTCGTTGCGTTGCCACAACGCTATGCCACTGGATGGCAAGTGTTCTGGTTCAGTGGCGTCCCTACAATAGCGGATTATAGCGGAGGCAGGAATGATGGGAGCGGCGTTAACTCTCCGTTGGTAGTATAGGTGAGGCGCTGCTTGGTCGATGAGGGCTCCAAACCCGCAATTCCATGAGTCCATCCCTGCTGGCTGCTCAGGCCATCATCCTGTTTGCCTTTTTCTTCCGATCCTTTTCCGGGTTCGGAGGGGCGTTGCTCAGCATCCCGCTGCTGGCCCTGCTCTTTCCCCTGAAGTTCATTGTTCCGGTCGAATCCTGTCTGGAGGTGGCTCTCAGCATCCTGCTGGTGCCCGGCGCCATTGGCAAGGTCGACCGGGCCAACCTGTTGCGGCTGTTGGCCGGGGCGGTCCCGGGTAGCCTATTGGGCGTCTTCTTGCTGGCCTCTTGGGCCAACCGGCCTATGGAGGTCATCCTGGGCGCTGCCGTCATTGCGGTCGGCTTGTTCTTTCTGCGAAATGCGCCCTCACGAGCGGTGATGTCCGGCCGATGGGGGCTGGCGGCGGGACTTGCGGGAGGAGTGCTGGGAGGCATGTTCGGAACCAGCGGTCCGGCCTATGTGGCCTTCCTCTCAAGCCAGGCCCTGGACAAGGCAGCATTTCGGGCGACGCTGATCGTGCTGTTTGCGGTCGAATACGCCTGGAGGCTCGGGTTGTATGCCCACCAGGGGCTGCTGGATATTCAGGGGTTGGAGTTGGCTCTGAGTCTGCTGCCGGCTCTGGTGGCGGCGACCCTGTTGGGTCACTTTGTCCATCTTCGCGTGGGGGAGAAGGTGTTTCGGAGGTGGGTGGCCGTGTTTCTGCTGGTCTCAGGCACCTTGTGCCTTTTCTGAACCGCAGAGTCGGTTTTGGCGGGAGGGACAGGGCCGTGCACAGCGACGGGCCGATCCCTGCAAAATGCGGAGCCGGTTCCTCGGCCGCGTTCCTCTTAGTCCGAACAGAGTAGCTCAACCTTGAACCGTTCCCAGTCCAAGTCCGGGTCTGTGGGGTCACGAAGCCGTCTCAGCGATACGGTGAGGTCGTCAACGTCCTCCAGATATCGTTCCAATGCTTCACGAATGAGGTCGGCGCGGCCTCGCTTCAACTCCGTGGCGGCAGCGTCAAGCGCTTCGATGAGCGTATCGGGTACGCGTACGGTGATCCGGCTCATTCCGATCCTCTGTCTACTCTCGCATGATCCCCGATGTGGTCTTGCGTTCAGGTGGTGACTCTTTCAGGCTCAGGAGGGTTTCGCCGATTGAGTCACCGCCTCCGTCAGCTCGGCTGCCGAGACGGCGTGGGTGCCGGGCCTGGAGACGGAGACGGACGCGGCCAGGTTGGCCAGCCGGGCGGCCTGGTGAAGATCGGCGCCCTGGGCCAGGGTGGCGGCCAGCGTTGCCAGCACGGTGTCGCCGGCTCCCGAGACCTCCACCGGGGAACGGCAGAGGGCCTCCAGGCGGCTGGTGGAGCCGGAGGGTGGCGCAATCAGCATGCCCTGGCTGCCCATCTTCAGAACCACGGCGCAGCCCATCCGGGATCTGAGCGTTTCGGCAATGGCCTCGACGTCATCGCCAGGCTCCCCTCCGGAATCGAGTTGGGCGCAGAGCGAACGGGCTTCGCTCAGGTTGGGGGCGATCAGGTCCAGGTGGCGCCAGTTGAGGGCGTTTCGGGGCTTGAGGTCGGCCACGATCCTGCGGCCGCCCT
>JAPOZE010000550.1 GCA_026706225.1 Acidobacteriota bacterium | reverse complement strand
TTGGCATGTCGTGGCGGCCACCGCGACCTACACTCCCAGGATTTATCCGCTGCTGCATGACTGCATCCTGCCCATGCAGCAGCAGGCAGCCAGCGGCGACGGCGGGCCCGAAAGCATGAAGCCCCACGTGGGCATCAGCGGATCCTGGTACTTCGCCGGACGCTACGACCGCCGCGTCCTGTTCGGTTCGGGCGGCCCCCGGGTGCCGGATCAGGAGGCGGGCCGCAACCAGCCCTCACGCTTTCTCACTCGGTTCGTGGCGGCGGAGATGAAGAAGCAATTCGGTCCCTATCGGCTCCGCATGGCCAACGAGTGGAGCGGCACCGTGAGCTATACGCCGGATGAATATCCCATCGTCGGGCTGCTGGACGGAAAGCGCCGTCATATCATCGGCGGGATGGCCGGCTCCGGCAGCGGGGTGTCCTTCAACGGCGGCCGCTGCATCGCCAACCGCATCCTGGGCCTGGACGACGAGCCCGACGACTATCCCCCCGCCTACTTCGCTCCCAGCCGCCTGATGGATCCCGCCCGCCACCCTTGGCCGGATATCGAACGGTAGGGGCAACTCTTGTGGTTGCCCGACCATTCTCCCGCCCCGGCATTCGGCGCCATCCCTCGGCAATTTATTGATCGACCCGGTAGATCGGATCGAGTCCCCGGGCCACCCGGTCCAGGTTTTCGGCCGCCATGGCGGCTCGCCGCTCGGCCGTTTCCTGGGTCTGGCCGGCAATGTGGGGCGCCGCCACCACGTTGGAGAGCTGAAGCAGCGGGGAATCGGGATCGACGGGCTCCTCGGCGAAGACGTCCAGGCCGGCCCCGGCCAGTTGCTTGTCGATCAGGGCCTCATAGAGGGCTTCCTGGTCCACCAGGGCTCCTCGAGCCACGTTGATGAGGTAGGCGGTGGGCTTCATCAGACGGAGCCGGCGCTCGTCGATGGAATGTCGGGTTTCCCGATTGAGGTGGAGGTGCAGGGAGAGGTAGTCGCTGTGAGCGATCATCTCGTCCAGTTGATCGGGTCCGCCCACGAAATCGACTCCCAGCTCCTCCTGCTCTTCCCGGGAGACGGACCGGATGTCAATGGCCGAAATCTTCATCGAAAAGCTCTTGGCCCGCCGCGCCAGCTCAATGGCGCTGGCGCCGAAGCCCACCAGGCCCAGACGCCGGTTTTCCAGCTCCAGCCCCCTGGGTCGGCCCACCACCCGGTCCCGCAAAAGAGCCTGGGCTTCCGGCCAGCGGCGGGACACCATGATCATGAGCATCAAGGCGCATTCGGCCAGGGACACGGCGCTGGAGCCGCCGGGGGTATTGGCGACCGGGATCCGCCTCTCACGCCAGTAGCCCACGTCGAAGTGGTCGAATCCGGTGCTGACCAGTTGCCATAGCTTGACCGAGCCGGCCAGCATGTCGGCCAGCGGCTTCTTGTCCTTGGGACCGCCCAAGTCCAACACCGCCTCCACTCCTTGCAATTGCGGGGCCGGGTCCTGCTCGGGGTCGAAACGGACAACCTGGTGACGTGGGGCGATCAACTTCATTGCCTCCTCCTCCCAGAAGTCGGGCGGGGGAGTGGCAAGCAAGAGAACCTTGATGGAAGCAGCCATGGGATGAACCTCCTGGTTGGTTTAGCGAGGCGGGGCCTCAGACCGATTAGCGATTAAGGAAAAAGAGATATCCAAGAAGAGGTACGAAGGGAATGGTTGATGGTTGGTTGGGGAGTACTGATAGCTGATTGTGTTTCAAATCCAAAATCTACAATTACGGAACCGGATCCTCCAACAGCGTAACCCTCTCTACCTGAGCTACTTTCCGGTCAAACGTGTAGAGAGTGCCCGCTCCCACCCGTTGTGCGGCCGCCACAATCATCAGGTCGGAAAACCCGGCGCCACCCCTGCGATAGTTCACGGCGGCGCGGGCCACGTCGTCAGCCGCCTCGACCTCAAGGCCTTCAGCGGAGACAAGATTCTCAAGAACCGTCGCAATCCGGTCGCGGGAAAACCCGTAGGCCCGACGCAACACCCACACGAGTTCGACAATCACCTCGCGGCAGACGAAACCCGGTCGTTCGGTCGTCAACCCTTCCAACAGCATACGGGCGGCCGTTGCCTGCCTCGCATCGTCAGCCACCAGGTAGCGGACGAGGACGTTGGTATCGAGCGCTATCACTCCTCGCAGGCTCCCTCGGCAATAGCCTGTTCCATATCCTCCAGGGTCACGGACGGACCTTCATGTTTCAACACACCAAAAAGTCGCCCGATGGGCCGCACGGGCAGGATCCGGACCTCATCGTTCAGGATGACATAACGGACGCGGTCTCCTGACTTGACTCCAAGTGCCTGCCGCACGGACCTAGGCAATGTCGTCTGCCCTTTTGAAGTGATTGCAGATTGGACCATGGAAAACACAAGTTCCTTACTTAAATTAAATATACCTTACCTTATAGGAAAAAGCAAGGAATACTGGATGTGTTCAAGGCCTTGTAAGCTGGCCATCCACCCTGCTGGGAGGATCACTCGGCCGGGAAGTGCCTGGCCAGCTCGCGCTTGTTGACCTTGCCCATCACGTTGCGGGGCAGGCTGTCCATCTGCAGGAAGTGTTGGGGCACCTTGTAGACCGCCAGCCTGGCCTTGGCCCACAGGCGCAGGCGGTCCGGATCGGGGGACCGGCCGGAGCGGGGAACCAGCGCCGCCGCCACGCATTCTCCCCATTCCCTGTCGGGCAGTCCGACCACCGAGCACTCGGCGATATCGGGATGGGTGCGCAGAACCTCTTCGATCTCCAGGGCCGAGACCTTGTATCCTCCGGTCTTGCTGATGTCCACGCGCTGGCGGCCCAGGATGCGGTAGCAGCCCTTCTCCACCACGGCCACGTCTCCGGTCCGGAACCAGCCGTCG
>JAPOZE010000563.1 GCA_026706225.1 Acidobacteriota bacterium | reverse complement strand
ATCGGAGGAGGAACCGGCCCCAACGTCTTTAGCGATCCGGAGTCGGCCCTCAAATCGTTCAGGCAAGTCCTGCCCGGCGAAGTCGGACAGCGCAACAACCTGCGCGGCGACGGGATCTTCTCGATCGACATGAGCATTGGAAAACGCTTTGCGCTGCCGTTCGAGAATCACAGCCTCCAGTTCCGGGCCGAAGCCTTCAACGTGACCAACAGCGTTCGCTTCAACGCCGACGCCTGGGAAACTCTCTCATTCACATTCCCCGGGAGCTTCGGAAATTACTCCCGGGTCATGATTCCGCCGAGAGTGATCCAGTTCGGCCTGCGCTATGAGTTTTAGCGGGTTTTTTATCTTGAGGGGGCCGGGCCGATGGGGCTTTTCAGCAGGGCCTGGCGAAATTCGTCGTAGGGGATGCCGCCCGACACGATGAAAATGTTGCGGTCGGTGGGCAGTTGGCGAAGGCCCACCGAGACCGGCACCCTCATCGGTCCCGTGAAGTTCATTCGGAGCGGGGAATCGTTGGCCGAGCCCATCCACCACCAATGGACGCCTCCCAGGTGCTGGGTCTCGCGAACGGGATCGGGCCAGAGCTGGGTGCCGAACTCGTCGAAGAGCTTGAAGGCCTTCAGGTTGAAGGGCAGGCTGACGAAGAGTTGGGCCTGGGCCAGGCTGCCCCGGGTCCGCACGAACCAGGCCATGGGACGTCCGTCCTCCAGTTCCCACAGGAACAGGCGGACCTCCTCTCCCACCGCCACTCTCTCCCTGAACCGGGCCCCGCGCAGCAGCGGCATGCCGCTCACCGACAGGTTGTAGTCGATTTCAATAGGCCGGGACCAGCCCAGGTAGGTGCCCACCATGGCTTTCCAGGTGGTGGCGCACTGTTCGAAACCTTCGCCGAAGGCCAGGGCCTCGACCCTTTGGGGATCGACCTGAAGCCGCCGCTTCTTGAACTCCCGCTCGATCTCCAGCGCGATCATGCGGTTGTAGAAGATGACTTCCAGTGCCTGGGCGTTCCAGGTGTCGCTGTTGTGCCGGACGGCCTCCAGCAGGTCGTCCAGCAGTTCGATCTTCACCGCGTCAGGCAGCAGTTGGCGGTAATCCACCTTGTGGTTGGCCGAGGGGCTCTCCGAGCGGATGATCAGGCAGCGGCGCCCCAGCCGTTCCAGCCCTTCTTTCTCCAGGGCCTGCATGGCCGGCCGGTTTCCGATGGGGTAGATGATCAGCGCCTCGTCAGGGCCCATGGCCCGGATGTATTCCTTCTGTTTTTGGTTGACCCGGCGTTCCCACTCGAGGATCTCGTAGAATTCCTGCTTGTCGTACCAGGCGCCGCCCCGATAGGTGAAGGACTGGTAGAGGAAATCGGGCCGCATGCGGCCCCCTTCCACCAGGGCCAGGTCCCAGCAGACGGGGTGGATCAGGAAGCTGACCTTGGAAATAGGGATGGGGGAGGCGGCCCCGGTTGAATCCTGAGCCGCGGCCCCGGTGGCCGGGCCGATTAAAAAGAGCAGGAGTAGAAGCAACGGTGAGAGACGAAGAGGGAGGGTCTGCGGTTTCATCGTGTGCGACCGGGTGAAAAATGCTGTCCGACCACAAAAAGCACAAAAGTCACAAATTGTGCTTTTGTGCCACTTGTGGCCATTCCCGGGAAACGTCCCGCTGACGAATTCTGCAAAAGGCTCGAGAGTGAAATGAATTTGTTTCAGACGCTAAACGTGTCGATCCAATAACTATCCACTGATCACTAACCACTATTCACTGTTCACTTGGCCGCGCCACCCTTCCATACGATGGGGCGGCCGATACAGGGCGAAACAGCGACGTTTCAAGTCAATATCCCCTCCACCACCCGGGCGGGAAACTCGTCGGTGAGGCGCTCGTTGCGGCCTTCGCGCCGGTAGACCAGGTCACGGTGGTTCATTCCCAGAAGGTGCAGGATGGTTGCGTGCAGGTCGTGTACGCTGACCCGGTTCTCAACGGCGCGGTGGCCCAACTCGTCGGTGGCGCCATAGACCGTTCCCCCCTTGATGCCGGCGCCCGCCAGCCAGACGCTGAATCCGGGTGGCCCGTGGTCCCGTCCAGCCGCTTTGTCGGGATGCTGGGAAAGCGGCAGCCGGCCGAACTCACCGCCCCATACCACCAGGGTGCTGTCCCAAAGGCCTCGCTGCTTCAGGTCGGTCAGCAGGGCGTGAACGGGCTTGTCGGTTTTCCCGCAGGCGTAACGCAGACCACCCGTCAGGTTCTGGTGCTGGTCCCAAATCTGCTCCTCGATGTAGAGCTGGACCATGCGCACTCCCCGTTCCACCAGCCGGCGGGCCATCAGGCAGCGCCGCCCGTAGGAAGCCGTGGCCTCGTCGTTCAGGCCGTACATCTCGTGCGTGGCCGGGCTCTCCTGGGAGAGATCCAGGGCGTCGCTGGCGGCGATCTGCATGCGGGCGGCCAACTCGTAGTTGGTGATGCGGGCCTGAAGCTCCGGCTGGCCCGGGTGGCGGTGCAGGTGGCCCCGGTCCAGCCGGGTGAGGATCGACCGGGCCATGTTCAACACCGGACCGGGGAATTCCTCCTTGGGATGAAGGTTGAGCAGGGGCGAGCCCTGCGATTTCAAGCGGGTTCCCTGGTAGATGGGCGGCAGCCATCCCGCCTGCCAGTTCTGAGTCCCGTTCACCGGGAGCATCTTGGGATCGTCCAGCACCACGTAGGCGGGAAGATTCTGGTTCTCGCTGCCCAGACCGTAGACCACCCAGGACCCCAGGCTGGGGCGTCCCACGATGGTCCGCCCCGACTGCATCAGGAAAATGGCGGGCTCATGGTTGAAGTGCTTGGTGAACATGGAACGGACCAGGGCGATGTCGTCCACCTTGCGGGACAGGAAGGGAAGGAGTTCCGATATCTCCAT
>JAPOZE010000298.1 GCA_026706225.1 Acidobacteriota bacterium | reverse complement strand
AAAAGGAGAAGCCCACCGCCCACCAGGGGACGGAGCGCCCGCCCAGGAAAAAGGCCTCGGTGCTGTTCTGGCGGCGCGCAAACCACCCCCCCATGAAGACGATCAGCACCAGGTAAGCCGTCAGGATCAACCAGTCGATCGTTGCCATGGGGAATCGGTCTCCTGCCAACAGGGGTCATGGGATGCAGCCACCCGGGAGCGCGGGGGTCCCGCCCGCACAAATCCCGGCACAGCTTCGGCCATCTCCTCCACCCCGGTCAACAGGCAACGGCGTCGGGGCTCTGCTTCGGCCGGGCCCATGCCGTTCCCGCCGGCAGGGTGGCCGGGTGCCGCATCGCAGGGAAACTGAGCGGCACGCAACGGGAGTGCATGCGGGCGGGACGCCCGCGCTCCCGGGTGGGCAGGGCTCTGCTTCGGTCGGGCCCATGCCGTTCCTGCCGGCAGGGCGGCCGGGTGCCCCATCCCAGGGAAACTGAGCGGCACGCAACGGCAGCGCATACGGGCGGGACGCCCGCGCTCCCGGGTGGGGCCTCTTCCCATCGCTCTTGCTCCTCAAGGGGGTGTATGCGGGCTTGCCGGGCCCGGCGTCGGAAGCCCGCCGTCGGATTCGATTAAGGCAAGTCAGGACTGCATCCACCAGGAGAAGGCCAGGGCCGCCCCGATCAGGCCCAGGCACCAGAGGGTGATCGACACGAACCCTCTGTAGAACCACTGCAGCCCTTCTTCCCGCCGCAGCTCGATGGTGCTGGAGGATCCGTAGATCTTGTCCCGGGCGTAGGACCGGTAGAGCTCACCGATCTTCTCCGGATCCGGCGCCGGCGGTTGGGCGGCATCCGCACCGGCCATGGCAGGGAGTTGAATGCCGGCTTGGCGCAGCTTCTCGTCCTGTCCGACCGGGGTGCTCAGGATGGCGTAGAAGCGGTTGAGCAGGGTTTCGTCTTCCGGAGGCGTGCGCAGGCTGACCAGCCAGGTGACCAGGGCGCAAGCCAGGGTGGGGATGAAGACGGTGTACTCGAAGGAGGCCTGCAGCCACAGCTTGAGCCACAGAAACAGCAGGGCGCCGGTCGTCACCCCGGCCCACAGCGCTTGGCGATTGGCCCGTCTCCAGACCAGGCCGAAATAGAGGGGAACCGAGATGAAGGAAATCAGCGACCAGCCCAACTCGATGTATTGAATGATGTTCTCCAGAAAACGGGTGGTGACGTACCCCAGGAAGACGGCGATGAACCCCCAGATCCGGGCATGGGTGATGTAAAAGCGCGGCGAGCGGGCCGGGAAGAACCGCTTTCGGTAGAGGTAATCGACCATTAGCCCGGAGGTGGTGGTGGCGAAGGTGTCCACCGAGGACATCAGGGCGGCGGCGAAGCTGGCCACCAGCAGTCCCAGCACTCCGGCGGGCAGCAGCGACTTCATCAGAGTACCCCAGGCCAGTTCCGGGTCTTCCAGGCCGGGATAGTAGATGGCGAAGAGAATGCCGTAGAGGGCGAAGAGGATGGTGATGAGCCGCTTCCAGACGTGGGCCCAACCGCACTGGGTGCCCGTCCTCTCGTCGCGGGCGATGGCGATCCAGGTCAGGATGTTGGGCGCCACCACCGAGCCCACCGCGCCGGAAAAGAGTAGCGCGATCACGTAGGTCCAGGGGATCTCCACCGACTGCAGCGACCAGGTCGCGTCGGGAAGGGCCGCCAGGGCATCCAGTCCGCCGGCCGCTTTCCACAGGAAGGGCAGCAGGCCGAAGCTCAGCACCACCAGGCATAGAATGCCCTGAAAGAGATCGGTGAGCAGGGAAGACATGGCGCCGCCGGTGGCCACGTATAGAGCCACCAGGGTGCAGCAGATCAGCACGGCCGAGTCCACCGAGAGTGTGGTGATGGCCGCCAGGACTTTTCCTCCTCCGGTGATGAAGATGCCGATGAAGTTGACCGAGATGAGCAGTCCCAGGACCGAATAGAGGGTGGCCACGCCGGGACCGAAGCGCAGCTCGAAGAATTCGGCCATGTTGAAGACCCGGGCCCGCTTGTAGACCACCGAGAAGAGGTAGTACATGGGCGTGGCGAACAACTGGGACCACCAGAGCCAGATGCCGGACAACCCGCTGCGGTAGGCGGCGGCGCTGACCACCACCGCTTCGGCCCCGGCCAACGCCGAGCTGAAGTTGAAGAGGAAGGCCGGCAGCTTGCCCCAGCTTCCCCCGGCGATGAAGAAATCGCCCAGGGAGCGGGTCTTTCTGGCTCCCAGGAAGAGACCCAGGTAGGCCACGATACAGATGTAGAGGATCAGGATGGCCCAGTCCAGGGCCTGCAGTCCCAGCATCGCTGATTGCCTCCGTCAGGTGGATTCGACGACTTGGTTGCGAGAGGGCGAATTGCGGGGTTTTCAGGTTCCGGCGGGGCCGGATGGTACGGTCGATCTCACCTTTCGATGGTTGGGCGGCGGAAGGGGTAGGGGGAAATAGTCCCCGACCATGCGGCCACGGCCCGGTGAGGTGTGTCTATACTCCTGGAATCCCCTCCACCGCCACCACCCGCACCGGACAGGAGTCCAGGCCATGAATGGGCAGGGGGGTGAAGGTGATCATGAAGGTCTCCGCCCGAAGCTGATCGATGTTCCAGACCACTTCCAGCAGGAGAATGTCGTTTCCAAGCAGCAGCTCATGGCAGGCGATGCATCCCTGGACGTGGTTCTCGATGGCGATGCCGTCGCCCCAGCCCACGCACTTGACCTTCTTCTCCAGGAACCAGCGTCCGACCTCCTCGGACATGTCGGGGCGCTGGTCGTCGGGCGAGTGGACAAAGGGCGTGCTGTGGAAGGGGGAATCCAGCAGGACCGTGTCCCCGGGCCGTATCCGGCCTCGGTCGGCCTGTTCCAGGTCCTCGGTCCGGATCAGTTCCC
>JAPOZE010000372.1 GCA_026706225.1 Acidobacteriota bacterium | reverse complement strand
GAGGGGATCTTGTGCGGTTAAGCTAAATTCAATCGAGGACAAACGAAAGGCAATCCGGTGGCGGCTGAATCGCAGGGAAAGGCAACCGTTTCCAGCACGGTGGAGGACTATCTCAAGGTGGTCCTCAAGATCGAGGACATGAAGCAGAGGGCCAGCACCTCCAGGGTGGCCCGTCACCTGGACGTGGCCGACGCCACCGTCACCGACATGCTGCGAAAGTTGAAGAAGGCCGGGCTGCTGGAATACAAGCCCTACTACGGGGCCACGCTCACGCGCAGGGGGCGTCAGGTGGCGGTGCGGATCCTGCGCCGCCACCGCCTGCTGGAGATGTTTCTCCACCAGGTCCTGGGCTACGGCTGGGAGCAGGTGCACCAGGAGGCCGAGCGCCTGGAGCATGCCGTCTCCGACCTGTTCATATCCCGGATCGACGCCCTGCTGGACTTTCCTGTCCAGGACCCCCACGGGGAGACCATCCCCGACGCCCGGGGGTTTCGGAAAGAGGAGGACGACCTCTGCCTGGCCGAGGCCGAACCGGGGAGCTACAGCGTCCGCAAGGTCACCAACAGCGACCCCGAGTTCCTGGCCTACCTGGACAAGGTCGGGCTGCGCCCGGCCACCCGGTTTTCCCTGCAGGAGAAATCCCCCTTTCAAGGGCCGTTGAAGCTGCTCACCGAATCCGGCCGGGAGCCGGTCTACCTGGGTCTGGAGGCCTGCGGGAGCATCTTCGTGCTGCCCGTCAAGGACCGCCCGCCCGCTCCCCAACCGGACGCAGACGGTCCGGCTTCCCGAAAAGCCGGCCCTCGCGACAGTCGGAAATCGAGATGAACGAGTTTGCGGGTCCCATACTGGCGGTTCTGGCCGCCCTGGCGATCTATTTCCTGTTTCGGCCCGGGCGCGGTTGGCTGGAGCGCTGGCGCAGGTGGCTGCGCCTGTCCGACCGGGTGCTGTCCGAGGACGCTCTCAAGCACCTCTACCATTGCGAGTACGAGCAGCGGGAGGCGACGGTTCAGAGTCTTTCCGGCGCTCTGGGCACACCCGTGGAAAAGGTGGCCGGGCTGGTTCAGCGCATCGAGGCCGGCGAGCTGGTCACCTCCGAAGGCGCCTCGCTGCGGCTGACTCCCAAGGGAAGAGAATACGCCCTGAGAATCATCCGGGCCCATCGTCTCTGGGAGCGCTACCTCTCGGAGGAAACGGGGCTGAAGGAGCCCGACTGGCACAAGCGCGCCGAGCAGCAGGAGCATCGCCTGACCTCCAGCGAAGCCGACGCGTTGGCGGCCCGCATGGGCAACCCGCCCTTCGATCCGCACGGCGATCCCATACCCACCCAGCGGGGGCAGCTCCCCCCGCGCCGGGGCCAACCGCTCACCAGCCTGGCGGTGGGGGAACGGGCCAGGATCGCCCACCTGGAGGACGAGCCCGAGGCCGTCTATGCCCAGTTGGTAGCCGAGGGACTCCATCCCCTGATGGTGGTTCAGTTGACCCACGTCTCAGCCGAGCGCATCTGCTTTTGGGCCGAAGGCGAGGAGCACGTGCTGGCGCCCATCGTGGCCGCCAACGTCTCGGTGGTCCCCCTGCCGCGGGAGCAGCCGGTCGAGGAGTCCCTGGAGACCCTGGCGGTCCTGGAACCCGGCGAGGAAGCCACCGTGGTCGGGTTGTCTCCCAACTGCAGGGGCCTGGAAAGACGCCGCCTCATGGACCTGGGCCTGCTTCCCGGCACGGTGGTGGCCGCCGAAATGAGGAGCCCGGTGGGAGACCCGACGGCCTTTCGGATTCGGGGGGCGCTGATCGCGCTGCGCGGGGAACAGGCGGCCAATATCCGGATCAGCTCCAGGAGGCAGGTGGCCTGATGAAACCGAATCCCGCTGCAAGCGCCTGCGAAATATGTCCCGCTCATCACCCGGCCAATCTGAAGCGGCTGGGGGTGAACATGGACCGCTACGACTTCGTGGTGGCCCTGGCCGGCAATCCCAACACCGGCAAGAGCACCCTGTTCAACAGCCTCACCGGGCTTCGCCAGCATACCGGCAACTGGCCCGGCAAGACCGTGACCCGGGCCGAGGGCGGCTTCGCCTACCAGGGCAGCCATTACAAGCTGGTCGACCTGCCGGGCACCTACTCGCTGCTCTCCACCAGCACCGACGAAGAGATCGCGCGCGACTTCATCCTGTTCGGACAGCCCGACGTGACCGTGATCGTGGTGGACGCCACCCGGCTGGAGCGCAACCTCAACCTGGTTTGCCAGGTGCTGGAGATCACCGGGCGGGCGGTGGTCTGCCTGAACCTGATGGACGAAGCCGAACGGCACCGTCTGACCGTCGACGAACGCTCCCTGGCGCGGGAGCTGGGCGTCCCGGTGGTCCCCGCCGCGGCCCGCCAGGGGCGGGGCGTCCCCCTGCTGATCGACATGATCCACCAGGTGGCCACCGGCAGTTTCGTCTGCAGGCCCCATCGCATCCAGAGCGAGCCCCCGGCGCTCAAGCGGGCCGTCAGCCTGCTGGTTGAAAGGCTGGGGGCGGCCTTTCCCGGCCTTCCCAATGCCCGCTGGGTGGCCCTGCGCCTGCTGGAGGGGGACGCCAGGATGGAGGAGGCCGTGCGCTCGGGGGAGCTGGCCGGGCTGGTGAGAGCCCCGGAAGGAGCGGCAACGGCGGCGCCGGCCGAGGGGGCGGGATGAGCCCTGCAAACACCCGGGAAGAAGTGCTGGAGGCGGCGGCCAATCTGCGCTGGGAGGTGGGCCCCGACCTGCACGACTCGCTGATGGAGGCGCTCTACACCGATGCCGCCCGCATCTCGGACCGGGTGCTGAGTCGGGACGAGGCCCGGTCCGCCTTCGACCTGGACCGCACCATCGACCGGCTGGTCACCAGCCGCTGGCTGGGCTTCCCCATCATGATGCTGC
>JAPOZE010000158.1 GCA_026706225.1 Acidobacteriota bacterium | reverse complement strand
CGTCCTGCCGATCGGGCAGGTTGGCGATCACCCTGGACCGAATCTCGACCGTTTGGGCTCCCGGCAGGTTCAGCTCGCTCTCCCGGGTCCCCAGTTCCAGTCCGTCGGCGGAAAAATCGACGATGTGGGATGCCCCATCGGAAACGTAGCTGCGCCCGGCTCGAATCTGGTCCATGTACCGGTCGAAATTCAGCGGACCCTCCAGCTTGGCGTAGCTTCTGGCCATTCCCACCCGGTCGTCGAAGATGCAGGGGAAATCGGTCTCGCCGCTCAAGCGCGTGCGGAACCCGGTGTTGAGGACGTGGTACCAGATGTTGAGTTCCCAGGGAGCGGGGGTGTCGCCGGCAGAGTAGAAGTCGACGGCGTCCTGGGTCACGGTGACGATGTACTCGTTGGCTCCAATGCCGTCGAACTTGGGCAGGACATAGTTGGGAAGCGAATCGGTCGGCTCCATGGGTTCCAACCCCCATCCGGAATGGGCGTAGCCCACCACCGCGTCCTGCTTCCTGGCCCATTGCAGAATGGGCAGGGTCCAACTGGGCCAATCCTCCACCTTGCTGGTGCCCGGATAGTCGTCCTCTCTCAGACGGAGCAGGCAGACGTGTCCCGCGTGAGAGGACGGAAAGCCCGAGATCTCCACGTCGTAGCGCAGCAGGTTCTGCTGGTTCGACAGGGGATGCACCTTGCCGGTGAAGTAGCTCTTCTGGTAGTACCAGCAGGGCCCCCAGGTCAGATTGCAGGCGATATTCAGGTCCTCCCCCTGGGCCTGGCGCCACATGTGCTCGGGACGCACGCCCTCTTCCGGGCTCTCGTAGTGGCTGCATCCGGCGGCGTGCACGTGGTGGTCGGCGCTGTACCAGCCCAGCTTGGCCATGTGAACCCAGCGCGTGAGCTGAAGCCGGACCTCGTGGACCTTCTTGCCGGCGGGCACCCGGATGCGTTTCGTCTGGGGGAGGTACTCCGGACCCCGGGTCAAGGTGATTTCATATTCCCCCGCCGGCAGGAACACGTGCTCGCCATCCCCGCGGTAAATCTGCGGGTGAAAGAAGAAATCCGGAAATTCATCCAGCGCCGCCAGGCGGCGGGAGGGCAGCGGGCGGATTCCCGTCAGCCGCTTGGCTTTGGAAGACGTCGGCAGGTCGGAGCCGCCGCGCTCCTCCCAGGTCTGTCGGGCCGCCAGGGCCAGGCGATAGTCCTTGGGCAGCGGCGGCCGTCCCGAGGGGGCCGACCCGCTGATCTGCAACGGAGCGGAGCCCTCCACGACTCTCTCGATCCCGTCGGTGATGACCAGGGAGGCCATGGGAGCCGGAGAGCCGTCATGGTCCTGGATCCGGAACACCACCTTGGTCGCCGCCAGGCAGTCGAAAAGGATGTCGACGGTGCTGCGAAAACCGATATCCTGGGTGCCCTGGCCGACGTGGAAGCCGATCTTGGCTTCCCGGCGCCCGGTTTCCCGGGTGTAGATCTGGAGCACCGCATATTCGAGCTCGACCCCCGACAGGTTGCTGAGCAGCGGCCGCCTCCGGTACATGTAGAGTTCCAGGAAGCGGTTGGCGACCTGGCCGGAAGAGAGGAGGTTCTCCGGCTTGGCCTGCTTGGCTCCGGTCGAGCGGTGCAGGATGGGCTCGGCGTTGGGGCTTTCGGCTTCGAGCCGGGTGTTGACCATGGCCTGGTTGTGGACCTTGACCAGGAAGCTCTTCCAGCCGTTCTGCACCAGGAAAGGTTGGGCGGGGCCGCGAAGCACCTTCACCCGCGCCTCGGGGTTGATCACCACCATGGCCAGGCAGTAGGGATCCAGGATCTGCTGGATGCTGCGAGTCGTCTTCGGGCCGGGCGCTTCATCCCTCAGCGCTTGCAGCCGGCGGGAGTCCTCCGCCGAGAGCCCGCTCCCCAGGAAGGTCAGCGCGTCATCCAGCCGGAGCGCCTGGGCCAACAGCGGCTGGGCTTCGACATTGCCAACCTCGGGGAGATCGCCGGAGAAGCCTGGCCCGGACAGCAGGAGTGAGACCGCAAGGAGGCTGAAGAGTGAGGTTTTCATGGGTTTTCTCCCGGCCGATATTCCGCCTGGTTGCCGATTCCGTCCCCGGGTGCAACGGGGTATGGCGCCGGCCGGCGAGCCACTATCGGTCGTGGCGGCTTGAATCCAGTCAACCGAACCGCAGTCAAAATCAGGGGAGGCACCGTCATGGCTTCCCCGCAGTCTATGGCTGCGCTCCAGGCGGGATCCTAAACTCGTTTGCTGGTGAGCCTATCACAACCTGATCCGGTGTGAAATGCAGCTCAGACCCTCCAGCGCAGGCAGGTGCCCGCTCCCGTCATGGTGACGATGGTATCGTCCTCCAGGACCACGCTGGAGGCATAGCCGGTCCCATAGCCCTTGATCGACGACCCCAGCACCGAACCGCCCGCCCGAGTGAGGTGATAGACTTCCGCGCTCCAGGTTCGGCCCTCGTCGTGGCTGATCCGCGCCAGAACCTGGGCTTCATGGCGCGGGTAGCGGTGATCGGTGGTCAGGATGAGCGTTCCGTCGGACAACTGGGACAGCTCCCCGTGAGCCTGTCCCAGCGCCAGGTCGGTTGGCCCGTTCGGCGTCCGGCTTACCGGGCGGAAACGGGTCCAGGTATGGCCGGCGTCCTCCGAGTCGGCCAGGTAGACCCGCTTGGATGGTTGAAATCCATCCTGATGCAGGGAAGGACGCGCGTGGAGCTGCTCCTCCATCATCTCGGCTGACCAGAAGGAAGGCTGGTAACGGATTGCGGCCATCAACCGTCCGGAGTGCAACCGCAAGAGAGTCGTCTCGAAAGACCAGTCCGGCAATGGGGTTCGCTCCCCCCAACTTCGGCCGCCGTCGGTGGACCGAAGAACGTAGCTGGCGGTAAAGGGAGTCTCCGTCCAAGGCTGCA
>JAPOZE010000255.1 GCA_026706225.1 Acidobacteriota bacterium | reverse complement strand
GGCGGATAAAGCGCGGAAATCGGGAGGAACGATTCCTGCAAATGCAATGGAATCAGCAGGTTAGGAAAACGTAGGTTGGTAACAGGGGCTCTTCGCCCGCCGGGAGGGGTTCAAATAACTTCAGCGGAATCTATGGGTTACAGGAGCAGGAACCGAAGAAAAAATTTGCGCCCAACTTTTTTGGTCTTTTTTCTACTTTTTCATGTTCTTGCGGATGGTGTCCGGCCGATGTCCACCTCCAAGGCCGCTTCTTGCAATCTGCCGGGAGTACCAGACATCGGTCATGCCCGGTTTCTCCCGTCTTAGCGCACGATAGGCCCTTTGCCAGTCCTTGTGCTTTTTTCGGGTATCGAGTTTCCCGACTTCCCGCCTGATATGGCTTGAGGCAAGGGGACGCTCAGCGGCGGCGGTGGCATCCAACCACCGGCGAATGCGGGATTGCTCCAGTCCGAAACCTCCATCGCCGAAGACAAGGACCTTCGGCAAGGCCAGTGCGCTCGTTACCGTCACCAGCGCCGACTCGCCCTCGATCCGCAGCTTCAGCTTTCTGCCGGCGACCTTGCCAATTTCCAACGCTCCGGCCTCCGCCACATTCGGTCCCCTCCAGCGTAGTGAAAGGCCCTCGGCGACAAACCGCCCCAGAATGCCGGTGCTCGTTCGCCACTGCGCCAGCCGGTCTGCGGATACGGGCACCCGGTTGATGTCGCCGCGCTTGTCGCAAACGATCCACGGCATCGACGGGTCCGTTCCCCGTTCCACAGGCATGGCGCATTGCCGTCCACAGCCTTGACACACCGTGCTGGGGGCACGCCGCGCCCTTCGGATCAGTTTCTGCGACTTCAGGGCTGAAACCGCCTCTCCCGGCCAGCGAGCCAGTTCATGAGAGGAGACCCGGACTTCCCCGGCCGGAGAGGCTCCCACGCGCGAAACCAGATCGAGAAACACGGTTTTCGGCCCCCTGTCCAGATCCCTGCCGTTAGCTTCAGGCTCCAGGCCCGAGGCCTTCAGCATCGAACGCAGCCGCAGGTCCCGCTCACCGTAGCCGAGCGAGCAGGAGGCGGGTGCGGTCAGGCGAAAGGGCACTCTCCTGGCCAGTTTCTCCTTGTCCTGAGTCACAAGTGCTACCAGCTCCGCCTGAGTGACATTGAACACGTGCGGGGGCATGACCCTGCCCATGAGATCCAGAAGATCGTGGATCGCATCGGCGCCGATGGAGTCGTCGGCTTCGATTGTGATTCGATCTCCCTGTCTGGACTGCGAGGACAACCTGATCTGCCTCACCGCCACGGCCTCGATGCCGCTTTCCCTGCCACAAACGAACTCGAAGCCTCTCCGGCAAAGCGGGTTGAGGTCGTATACCGCTGCGTCCCCGGTATCGGGAAGCCGGTCCAGTTTCAGAATGGCGGTCGCGAACATCTCCTGCAAGGGCTCCAGGGCCCGGTACGGACCCGGGAAGTTCAGGTCAAGCCAGCCTTCCTTCCGGCAGTAGACGAAGACCACCTCGAAGGCGGGACGGTGCTGCCTCGGACCCAACTCGCCGTCTGTCCATTCCATCTCCTGCCGGGAGTAGTCCTCGGGATAAGCGTAGAAGAAATCCAGTTCTCCCCGCCTCACCGATTCCACCAGGCAATGGCGTCCCCGGGCTTCGCAGCGCTGGAAATAGCTGCCGATCAACTCCGCCAAATGCTTGAGGCTGTCTGCGTCGGTTGCCGCTGGCCGGTGTCCCAGGTTTCTGCGCTTGCGCCATTGGGGCAGCAGATCGGGATGGCGAACCCGGGTGGCGCCCTTCCAGCATTCCGGATCGTCCAGACAGATCGACAACGCCCGGTGAGCGTGGCTCGGCTGGGAGGACAGGGTCTCGATGAACGCCGTCAATCCGTCCGGATCATCCCGCCACCGGCAGCGGGCCTCGTCGAGAATGGCCCAGGTTCCCTTCTCGCAGCTCAACTCGAATATCTCCCGGAACTCGGCCTCAAGCGTCCTCCGCCGCTCCTCGGGCAGCTTGAGCCAGGCGTCAAGGTCCAATTCGCTTCCCAGCCCCCTGCTCTCGGAGTAGCGGGCCAGCAGATCTTTCGGCATGTGGCGGAAGAAGTTTCTGGCTGAGTAGTGACGGGCCATCGGTCCACCCCCGAACTGTTGCAAACCTGCTGAAATCATGAGGTGGGACAGGAAATCAACGTGCAAGGATTCCGGGACAGGACAGCTCGCAGGATGCTTGGGGAAACTCGGAGCTATTTATTGGTCCATGACATCATGGGATTATTAGCACCCAGACAATAGGGGACGAGGTCCCATGCGTCAAAAGCAGGTGCAGTGGAGTTTTGCCGGTAACGCGAAGCGAGAGCGAATAAAGGACGAAGACAAGCCCCTCAAAACCGGTTCCCGTTTCCAAACCGGTTCCCCAAAGCCGGAAAGAAACGGGAACCGGTCGGTTTCAATGAATTCAAGGACTTGCCCTGTGGAAAACCAGTGGCTCACGCGCGCGCACGGGGGGGGAAGAAACGGGAACCGGTTTTGGGAACCGGTTTGCATGCAGGCGCCGGGCGGGAGCGGAATACAGGAAGCGGAAAGATCCCATGAAAACGTCCTCGGTCGAAATCAGCGATCGGTCGGACGTTCCTTGAAATCATGCGTCAGCCTTCAGTTGATCCAGATAGTCGGCCCACTCCTGCATCATCTTTCGCCTCTGCGGCAAATGGGCCGTGCGGTTGTAGGCCCGCCCGAGGGGATCACGCACCACATGCGCCAGTTGGTGTTCGATATAGTCGGGTCGGAAGCCCAGCACTTCATCCAGGAGGGTCCTTGCCATGGCCCGAAAGCCGTGCCCCGTCATTTCCTCCTTGCCGATGCCCATGCTCCGCAGGGCGGCCAGGACGGCGTTCTCGCTCATGGGCCGGTCTCCTCTCGGA
>JAPOZE010000529.1 GCA_026706225.1 Acidobacteriota bacterium | reverse complement strand
CCTGGAACATCTCCTCCACGGCCAGCACGTGGTGCCTGGTGTCCAGAAAGACCACTGCGAAGACCTCCCGGTCGCGATCGCGGAACCTGCCGCAAAGCAGCCGCTGGACGTCCCGAGAGTGCCCGATGAAGGGCCCCCTCTGCATTTCCTCAGCCAGGTAGCGAACGGTGACGGCTGCCAGCGCTTTCAGGGTGGCCACCTTGGCCGGCCCCAAACCGGAGACGGCCTGTAGCTCCTGATGGGACGCCTTAAACAGCCCGCGGAATCCTTGAAACTGCTTCAGCAGGGCGCGGGACAGATCCATTACCGTCATTCCCTTCACGCCTACGCGCAGGAAAATCGCCAGCAGCTCGGCGTCGCTGAGGCTGTCAGGACCACAGTTGAACAGCCGCTGACGGGGCTGCTCGGACTCGGGCCAATCTCGAACCGATAGCCCTTTTGAAGAATCCATTGGAGAGTTGGGGTTGTGCGGTGCCATGGTAAAGCTCCTTGAGTTTGGTTTCGAGCGTTGCCGCTCATGGCGGCACCGGCAACGCATGAATCCAAACCAGGGAGCACCGCGCGAGACGCCGCTGGCGGGGCAGGCCCGCAAGGCACGGCGCGTGACAGGTCCCCTGGCGGGTGCCGTGCTCGGGCCAACCGTCTGCGGCGGTCGCGAGCGCGGACGATGGCACCGCACAACCCGACGACTGGGCTATTTCAGGGGGACGGTGGCTGGTTTGGGGCAGGCGCCGAGGACTCTATGACTCAAGAGGTCCTGGTAGAGGGGGCGATGCGGGAGTTGACGGAGTCGATCCGGCCCGGCCATTCGGTCGACCTTCCATGGCGTCGGAGCGTCGAGACAAGAGGGTGAACAGGGCGATGCCAGCCCCTTGTGTTCCGCGGAGACCTCTGCGAGCTGCAGGACCACAACAGCGGAAGATGCGCCACGTGCGTCGGCCCACACGCAGTCGTGTTCGGATGCCGGGAAACGAACAGAAAAGCTCGATTTTCCGGGGTACTAGACTATGCCGGCACCCAAGAAACGGCGTCACAGGCAATCCTAGAGCTTCGTTTTTCGGCCGAACGGCCGGGAATTCGCCCTGGAGGCATTTTTAGGGTGCTGGGATACGCTGGAGGTCTCGCAACGCCAGCCTGGCTCGTTCAGCTCGTGGAATTGAAGGTGATCTCAGAGCAGCGGAGTTGTTTTGCAGGCCGGCGACGGCCGGGCTTTCTGCAGCAGGCTGGTCCACGTGAACCTGGCGGAGGTGTTCGGGCGCTGCCCCGGCAGGGCATGCCCCGGGCTTGGCAAGGGGGCTAACAGAAATGGGAGAAGGTGACCCGTTGTGTCGAAGGCCTGGCCCGAGCCAGGCGGGGCGAAGAAGGACCGTTACGCGGTCCCTCTGGCTGCGGTGCGCTCGATGGCGGCTTGCATGCCTTGGATCAGCGCTTGCAACGCCTGGCCCTGGTCCCTGAACGCTTGGCCCTGGTCCCTGAACGCCTGGCCCTGGTCCCTCAACGCTGCCATGGTCTCAGTGTGGCGGCGCTCGCTTTCCCGCTCCTGTCGCTCCATGAGTTCACGCTGGAGTTCGGCTCGGCTGTCATTGGCCCGCATCATGCGCGAGATCGCATAGAGGACAACGCCCACCTGTCCGGCGCCTATAAGGATTCGGGTAGCGAGCGACGCGATTTCAAACTCGTTCAATTCAGGATCTCCTGGAGATGATAGAGAAAGCGAGCCGTTGTGTCGAAGAAAAAGGGCGGCGGGATGGACCCGCCGCCCGCCGAGCTATGGCAGCTCATCCTCTTGCGCCGCCGTCTCCTCACCCTGCTCCAGCTCGACAATCCGGGAGTGGGCTTGATCGGCGACCTTGGCGAGAACCAGCAGGTCGTTGCTTCCGAAGCTCTGTGTCGTCTTCCACTGCCCTTCGGCGTCGCGGTAGCGCTTGGAGAAGGTGACATTGTAGCGTGTGCGCTCGCCAGCCTTGTTCCCCCAAATCGCGGCTTTAACAGCGCCGATCCGAACGGTTGCGGTGGGTCTTTGGTTTGCCATTTGTTGTTCCTCCTAAGCGTTAAGGGTTTGTGAGCGTTTGCCGCTCACCCAGGACTGGCGGCAACGGCCAAACCCGATAGCGGGGAGGACGAAGCGGAGCCAAGTGCAGGGCCGCGCCAGGGCGGCATGGGCAAGGCATGTTGACAGACGGCCCCGTCGGGCGAGCGTGAGCGTTCTGGCGGCTGGCTTGCGCCGGTCCAGCGGACCACGCGGCAGGCGAGCGACTGGAGGCAACCAAAGGCCCGAGTGGAGGATGGGGCAGGCAAGCGAGTGGGAAAGGCTGGAGGCCCAGCGGTCACCAGGAGAGAAGCGGGGAGGACAGCGGAGGCATCGGACGCACACTCAAGCGTAGGCGCCGGACCCGCGCTCACCGGGGATCTGCGACGGCGTGTGGGTGAAGAGTGGGCCGCCATAGCTCGGTCGAGTATTGCAGTTCGGGCCAGGCGAGCTTGACTTTCTTCAGTTCCCGGAGACACTTTTTCACGACGGCTCCGGATGGTGAGATTGTCGCCGGCCATTTCAGGGAAGGGGCCATGCCGGGCGTAGACCTGTGCCCAGGGCAAGGCGAGCGATGAGGTGCGGTAGGCGAGGCACAAATAGAGATCGTGCCCCGGGCTGGACCGGCGCAAGGCGTGCAGGCGATTGAGGTCAATGGGGACCGGCTGGCGCACAATGGAGTCGACAAGGGGTTGGGGCAGGCGGCTTTCACCCGGAAAGCGACTGTCCATGTCGGAGGGGTCATAGTCCCAGCAGAAGACGGCCTCGCGGGCCTGCTCCAGCCAGTCGAGTTGCTCCTGCAAGGTGTTGCCCATTAGTCCCCCCGTGGGGTGGATTCACTTGTTCCCGGTGAATCCGATGTCGCACACCAAGCCCAGCAGACCTC
>JAPOZE010000247.1 GCA_026706225.1 Acidobacteriota bacterium | reverse complement strand
CCGGGAACGCTGATGAAGGTCAGGGTGCTGGTCTCGCTGGCCACCACCGAGAGCCCCACCGCCCACCAGGGCAGGGCCCGGCCGCCCAGAAAATAGTCTCGGGAAGACCGCTGGCGGCCGCCGATGCGGGTGCCGATCCAGGCCACGCCCACCAGGTAGACGGCGATGATGGCGTAGTCGATAGGGTCGAGGCCCATGGTCGGAGGATTCTCTGTGGACGGTCCGGCCGGAAGGGAGGGGCCGACTCCGAACCCTCAAACTCTCCGCCACCCCTATGAACAGGCCGAGACCGGAGGCCTCAGCGAGACCACTCGGCAAAGACCTCGGCGGCGGCAGTCACCGTCTGTTCGATATCGGAGGGGGTGTGGGCCGTGGAGAGAAAGGCGGCTTCGAACTGACTGGGCGGCAGATAGATTTCCCGCTGCAGCATCTCCCAGAAGAACCGCGAGAAGCGTTCCGGATCGGACCGCTTGGCGGAAGGGAAGTCGGTGACCGGGGCGCCGGCGCCCCGACCGGACTGAGCCGGGTCGGCGCCCGAATTCCCCGGCGTAAAGAAGACCGTAAACATGCTGCCGACGTGGTTGACACGGACGGAGACACCGGCCCGGTTGGCTGCCCGGGCCAGTCCGAGCCGGAGTTGGTCGGCCAGTCGATCCAGCCCTTCGTAGGTCCCGGGCCGTTTGAGAATCTTCAGGGTGGTCAAACCTGCGGTCACTGCCAGAGGGTTCCCTGAGAGGGTGCCGGCCTGGTAGACGGGCCCGGTCGGCGCCAGGCGGCTCATGATCTCGTCTCGACCGCCGTAGGCTCCCACCGGCAGGCCTCCTCCGATGACCTTGCCCAGGATGGTCAGATCCGGCTGGACGCCAAAGCGTTCCTGGGCGCCGCCGTAGGCGATGCGGAAACCGGTCATCACCTCGTCGAATACCAGGAGCGCTCCGTGCCGCCGGGTGATGGCCCGCAGCCCTTCCAGGAAGCCGGGCTGCGGCGGGACGCACCCCATATTCCCGACCACCGGTTCCAGGATTACGGCCCCGATCTTGTCCTTGTGCCGGGAAACGGCTTCCTCAACCGCAGGCAGTTGGTTGAAGGGGCAGGTCAGCGTCAGCCGGGCCAGTTCCGAGGGAACGCCGGGGCTGTCGGGCAGCCCCAGGGTGGCTACGCCGGACCCTGCCTTTACCAGCAGGCTGTCGCCGTGGCCGTGGTAGCACCCCTCGAACTTCAGGATCATGGGACGGCCGGTATAGGCGCGGGCCAGCCGCAGGGCGGCCATGCTGGCTTCCGTGCCGGAACTGGTGAGTCGTACCTTCTCCACCGACGGAAAGGCCTGGTGGATCAGTTCGGCCAGTTCCACTTCCCTTTCGGTGGAGGCGCCGAAGCTGGTGCCGGTCTCCAGGACGTCTCGCAGGGCCGCCATCACCTCCGGGTGGCAGTGGCCCAGAATGAGCGGTCCCCAGGAGCCCACGTAGTCCAGGTAGCCGTTGCCGTCCACGTCGTAGATGCGGGCCCCCCTGCCGCGATCGATGAACAGGGGGTTGCCTCCCACGGCGCGGAAGGCTCTGGCCGGCGAGTTGACTCCTCCCGGAATGAACCTCCGGGCTCTCTCGTAAAGTTGCTGGGACTTCCGGTACAAGTTTCCTCCCTGGAATGGTCCGAACGGGGCCGGCGGGCGAAAGCGGTTGAACCGGCTCACCCGCCTAGGATCCGGAGGCGGCCTCCCGCTCGAGGAGCTTCACGGCCGCCTTGGCGAAATAGGTGATGATCCAGTCCGCTCCGGCCCGCCGGATGCAGGTGAGCGACTCCAGTATGGTCTGTGCTTCGTCCAGCCAGCCCTTTCCGTGGGCGGCCACCAGGGCGGAATACTCCCCGCTGACCTGGTAGGCCGCCACCGGAAGATCGAATTCGGTCCTGACCCGATAGATCACGTCCAGGTAAGGCATGGCCGGTTTGACCATCACGATATCGGCCCCCTCATCGATGTCCAGAGCCACCTCGCGCAGGGCCTCACGCTGATTGGCGGGGTCCATCTGGTAGGAGCGGCGGTCGCCGAACCGAGGGGCCGAGCCGGCCGCCTCCCGGAAGGGCCCGTAGAACCCGGAGGCGTACTTGGCGGCGTAGGAAAGGATCGGGGTCTTTTCAAATCCGTGATCGTCCAGCTTGTCCCGAATGGCCTCCACCCGGCCGTCCATCATGTCCGAGGGCGCGATCAGGTCGGCGCCGGCCTGCGCGTAAACCAGTGCGGTACGAGCCAGAAGCTCCAGAGTGGCGTCGTTGTCGACATCCCCGTCGCGCAGGCTGCCGCAGTGACCGTGAGAGGTGTATTCGCAGAGGCAGACGTCGGTGATGACCAGCAGGTCGGGCTCGGCCGCCTTGAGGGCCCGCACCGCCGAGGCGATGATGCCCTCCTCGTCATAGGCCCCGCTGCCCTCTTCGTCCTTCGAGGGCGGAATCCCGAAAAGCAGAACAGCCGGGATTCCCAGCGACCGCACCTCCCGGCACTCCTCCACCAGCCGATCGACGGAAAAATGGTAGTTCCCGGGCATGGAGGGGATCTCCCGCTTCACACCCTCGCCCGGACAGACGAAGAGGGGATAGATGAAGTTGAGCGGGGAGAGCCGGGTCTCGCGCACCATGGCGCGCAGCGGCCGGCTGCTCCGCAGGCGGCGGGGTCGGTAGAATGGCTTGGGCACGAATCCCCCCGGAACCCAGGACGGGCCGATTGTAGCACAGGCAGGCAGCCGTCGATGGCGGGTCGCAGGCGCTGCTCCCGCGCTCCCGCACCGGGCCGCTGACCCCACTTCGCGGCTTACGGGAACTCCCGGGCTCCAGCCCGGGAGTCATCTGCTTAAAAAAAACCTGCCCCCCCACAGAATTGTGGGTTAGGTGAGAGCTGCGAAGCTGCGGTTGGAGTGGGTAAT
>JAPOZE010000589.1 GCA_026706225.1 Acidobacteriota bacterium | reverse complement strand
CACATCCCAGGTCAACTTTGACCCGCTCGATTCGGGCGTGATAGGCTGCCTCGACGGAAAACCGGTCAAGCGGGAAACCGGTGTTGTTCCCCATCACCCCGGCCATGACCACCCATATGCAGGTGCTCCGAAGGGAGTGATTCAAACCGGCAAGCCCCCCAGACGCCTGGAGGTTACCCGCCGGGACGGCGGGCGCCTGGCCTGCTACCACTGGCCGGGCCCAGGCCCCTCGTTGCTGCTCATCCCGGGAAGCTGGAGCGACTACCGGCAGTTCGACGTGGTTCGCGCCCATCTGTCCAAGGACCTCAACCTGGCCATCGTGGAGTTGCCCGGACATGGCCGCAGTTGGCCACCGACCACCCACGGTACCATCGAGGATTTTGCGCGGGAAGCGTTGCACCTGACCGATGAGATGGGTTGGCGGTCCTGGTTCGCCGGCGGGCACAGCATCGGCGGCATGATCGCCATCGAGCTGGCCGGGCAGCGCCCCCGGGAACTCGACGGGGTGATTTCTCTCGAAGGCTGGACCCACCACGAAGTCTTGAGGCAAGCCTTCTCCGGACGGGTCGACACCACCCTTTCCGAGGATCTGGAGCAGCAGCGGCTGGAAGCCCGCAGGCGGACCCTGCGCCGGCTGAACCCGGGGCAAATCGCGGCCTTTCGCTCCATCTGGCAGCGCTGGGACGGCCTCCCCATTCTGGAGTCGACTTCCGTCCCGGTGCTGGAGGTATGGGGCGACCGCAACCGGCCCCGCCCCAGCCGCCGGCAGATGAGAATCCCGCAGCGGACCATTATTCAGTTGCATTGGGTTGCCGGCGCCTCCCATTCGCTCCCGCTGGAGAGACCGCAAGAGGTTGCCGAAGCCATCAACCGATTCGTCTCTTCCGTTCGTGCCCCTTAGCCCGCATGTCTCAAAGGAGCGCCGGATTTCGTCCATGAACGACTCCCCACAGCCAACCACCCGCAGAAGCTTCCTCCATGCCGCATCGATGGCCGGGGCCGGCCTGTGGGCAGGCCAGGCGGCCTGCCGGACCGGATCCGATCCTGACCCGAAACCCGGCGCCTTACCGTCGAGCCCATTCGACTGTGTGGTCGTGGGAGGCACCCCTGGGGGGATTGCCGCGGCCGTGACCGCCGCCCGCATGGGACGCTCGGTGGCGCTGGTGGAGGAAAACGCCCACCTGGGAGGCATGTCCGCCAGCGGCCTCGGCAAGAGCGACATCGAGAACCGTGCGGCCATACGGGGTTTTTTCGCCGAATTCGTGGAGCGCATCCACCGGCACTACCTGGAGAGGTACGGTCCCGACTCGGAAAATGTCCGCTTGTGCCGGGAGGGCTACACCTACGAGCCCTCGGTGGCTGAAGCCACCTTCGACAGAATGGTGGAAGAGCAACCCTCCATCAGCCTGCTGAAGTCGCACCGCTTCCTGTCCACCGTCACTCGAGAGGGTAGCGCATGCGGGGTAGTGGTCCAGGATCGTGGAACCGGGGTCCAAAAACGACTGCCGGCCCGGCTGGTGATCGACGCCACCTACGAGGGAGACGCCTACGCCTCGGCCGGGGCCCGCTACCGGCTGGGGCGGGAATCCCGACAGGAGTTCGGAGAACCCCACGCCGGAGTGATCTATTTCGACTACCGCAAGCGGGAGTTTCTGCCCGGGTCCACCGGTGAGGGCGACCGGCGTCTGCCGGCCTACACCTACCGTCTCTGCCTGACCACCGACCCGGGCAACGCACATCCCTTGAGCGAACCGCCCCCCGACTACGACCGCTCCCCTTACCTGGGCTACTTCGAAGACCTCAAGCAGGGGCGCCTGGCCGGACCCAAGAGCTTCAAGCCGGGTCGAGGCTACTATCCGGCCCATTTCAACACGCTGGTACGCGCCCTTTCCGTGTCGGAGATCCCCAACCGCAAAACGGATGTGAACATGAATCCCCGGCCCCTGGGATTTCCCTTTGCCGAGGAGAACCAGGGCTATGTCGAGGGGGACTGGGAGGTCCGGCGGGAGATCCGGACCAGGATCCGCAACCTGACGCTGGGCCTGCTGTGGTTTCTGCAGGAGGATCCGGAGGCGCCTCCGGCCCATCGCCGCATTGCGCGCCGGTATCACCTGCCCCTGGACGAGTTCACCGACAACGGGCACTTTCCCTTTCAGCTCTACATTCGCGAGGCGCGCCGCCTGGTCGGCCTGCACACGCTCACGGAGCTGGACGTCAGCCGGAACCAGGCCAGGCCGGAGACCGGCCGCTTCGAGGACGCCGTGGCCGTGGGCGAGTTTCCCGTCGACAGCTTTCCGGTGCGCAAGCGCCGGCCCGGGGACACCGCCGTGCTGGAAGGGTACTTGTACATGCTGGAAAACACCCGGCCCTATCAGATCCCCTACCGCATCATGATTCCGGAGAAGGTGGACGGACTGATCGTCCCGGTGGCCGCCTCCACCAGCCACGTGGCCTACTCCTCGATTCGCACGGAACCGACCTGGATGGCCCTGGGTCAGGCCGCCGGCGTTGCCGCCCACCTGGCCCTGGACCAAGACCTCCAGCCGCGCCAGGTTCCGGTGGGCCGGCTCCAGGAAATCCTGCGCCGCCAGGGACAGGTTCTGGATCTCGAGTTCCCCTGAACCGGAACGGCGTCCGCCGGATCGTCAGCTTCCGGGAGAATAACCCTGATGCCTCGAGGCTATTTCCATTACCGATCGCTGGAGGAACTGGACGGGGAGGCCCGGCAGTTCAAGCTGGACCTGCGCCTGGAACCCGACGCCCGGCGCGTCAGCAGCCTGCTGGGGCGGCCGGTTCGCATCGGCCACTACCGGGCCGGCAACTCCCTGGCCATCCATCCCATGGAGGGATGCGACGGCACCCCCCTGGGTGAACCGGATGAACTCACCTTCCGGCGATACGATCGATTTGCCCGGGGCGGCGCCA
>JAPOZE010000635.1 GCA_026706225.1 Acidobacteriota bacterium | reverse complement strand
TGGGGCCGGACACCCGGGCCGGACATGAGTTCAACGACCACAACGCCTCTCTCTCGGAGGGCGGAGCCCTCGCCGTTGTGGTCGAAGGCTTCTCCGAAACGCGGCACTGGAAACGGGACAACACGGATTTCCCGCGTCCGCTGCGGAAAAGCGAAGCGAGGCTATGCCTCGCGTGTCCCCTCCTCGCCCCGCGCGGCGGCGCGCCGCACGGGAGGGGTGCTGGTGGTGGGAGCGACCCCGGGCTTTTTGCCGCTGATGCGCCACCGGGGAGGGGTAAATGGGCCACCCTAAAGGCCACCATTTACCTTCCCCTCGGAGGGTCGCTCCCACCACAGTGATCCCTGGCGGACTGTTTTGCAGTGTTCCATAACTGGCTTATTATGAACGAGTTACCTATTCCTAGACGATGCTCACCCCCCATTCGATCCATCGTGACGAAAGAGATTTCCTTGGACCTTCGTGGTCATAAATAGACGCGTCAGCCCGGGATCGCCTCGCGACCAAGTCAGACCGACTGACCGACAATGGATGGCCTCCGAGCCATAGTGCGAACCATTGTGGATGAAGTCTTGGGCTTCTGGCCCGATTTCATCACGCACCAGCTGACCCATCTCGGTCATGAACCCCAATGGACGGGCCTACAACCGTACGGCATTCCTGCCGGAACGAGACTATGGCTCAAGCTGCTAGTTCTCTCGTGTTAGCCCCCCTTGCGGTCGGGCTTGTTGATGAGTGTACGGAGATGGCAATTTGAGATGTATAGTACACTGCCTACAGTTGGGACCAACGGAATTGACTATGCTGTGTCTGGTGGTCGTGATGGTTGTTGAAGCAACAGCATTGTTCAGCAGCTTCTAGGAACAGCACATATTGCGATGACAGGAGCAAACACGGAGCGGACGGCCGTGGTCGAGGCATATTTCACCGACCTCGGACGAGTCCACCGCTCCGGCGGCGCAACCGGGGAGCGGTCGAACTACGGGCCGCTGGCAAACCTGCTCAACGCCATCGGAACCACGCTTAAGCCGAAGGTGTTCTGCGTCGGCGAGCTTGCCGACCAGGGCGCGGGCCATCCCGACTTCGGCCTCTACGCGGCCAAGCAGGTTCAGAAGGGCCGACCGCGCGAGGGGCAATTGCCGGAGCGCGGCGTGGTAGAGGTGAAGCCTGTCGCAGACGACGCTTGGCTCACGGCGCAGGGAACTCAGGTCAGCCGCTATTGGAACCGCTACCGCCTGGTGCTGGTGACCAACACGCGCGATTTCGTGCTGTTGGGAGAGGACGCCTCGGGTCGCCCGGCGAAGCTGGAGACTTTCCGGCTAGCCGGCAGCGCCGATGAGTTTCAGCGCCGGTTGGAGAAGCCCCGCACCTTCTCCCACAACGTGGGTGCGGGCCTGGGAGAATATCTTGCTCGCGCACTCTCACACCGCGCGGCGCTGGCCGAGCCGAGGGATCTGGCGTGGCTGCTGGCATCATATGCCCGCGACGGCTTGGCGCGGGTCGAGGCGGCGGGCGACGCGCCGTCATTGGCGGCGGTTCGTTCGGCCCTGGAAGAAGCCCTGGGCGTGCGATTCGAGGGCGAGAAGGGAGAACGCTTGTTCCGTTCGACTCTGGTGCAGACACTGTTCTACGGCGTATTCTCCGCCTGGGTGCTGTGGGCGCGTGCTTGTGCGAAGTCTGACGACGGACCTCTGTTTGCCGATGTCTACCGTGCTGCCAGGTTCGACTGGCGCACGGCGGTCTGGCATCTTCGCGCCCCCGTGCTGCGGGCGCTATTCCAGCAGCTTTCCGACCCCGGTCGCCTGCAACCGCTCGGCCTCGTCCAGGTGCTGGACTGGACGGCGGCGGCGCTCGACCGGGTGGACCGGCACGCCTTCTTTGCCCGCTTCAACGAAGGCGAGGCCGTGCCCTACTTTTACGAGCCGTTTCTGGAAGCCTTCGATCCCGCTCTGCGCAAGCAGTTGGGCGTCTGGTACACCCCGGCGGAGGTGGTCCGCTACATGGTCGCCCGTGTGGACAAGGCGCTCAAAGACGATCTCGGCATCGCCGACGGTCTCGCGGCGGAGAACGTCTACGTGCTCGACCCCTGCTGCGGCACCGGGGCCTATCTCGCTGAGGTGCTGCGCCGTATAGCGGCCAATCTGCAAAATCGGGGCCTCGGCGCGCTCACCGGCGCGAGGGTCAAGCAGGCCGCGACCCAGCGCGTGTTCGGCTTCGAGATCATGCCAGCCCCCTTCGTCGTTGCCCATCTGCAAGTCGGGCTCACCATGCAGAACCTCGACGCGCCACTGGCGGACAATGGAAATGAACGTGCCGGCGTCTTCCTCACCAACGCGCTCACCGGATGGGAGCCGCGCACGACCAAGCTGCTGCCCTTCCCCGAGCTGGAGGAGGAACGCGACCGTGCCGAGCGGGTCAAGCAGGAGACGCCCATCCTCGTGATCCTCGGCAATCCGCCCTACAACGGCTTCGCCGGCATGGCGGTGCAAGAAGAACGCGAGCTTTCCGAAGCCTACCGCACGACGAAGCGCGTACGCCGGCCTGAGGGACAGGGCTTGAACGATCTTTATGTCCGCTTCTTCCGCATGGCCGAGCGGCGCATCGCCGAGAAGACCGGCCGGGGCGTGGTCTGCTTCATCTCCAACTATTCCTGGCTCGACGGGCTGTCGTTCACCGGCATGCGGGAGCGCTACCTGGAGGCGTTCGACGCGGTACGGATCGACAATCTGCACGGCGACCGCATCATTTCGGAATACGCGCCGGACGGGCGGACCAGCGAAACGGTCTTTGCGCTTCGAGGACAATCACCCGGAATCAAGGTCGGTACCAACATCTCCCTATTCTCCAGATCGGGGAATTTTGCCGATACTGTGACAGGCGGGCGCGTCCGGTATCGCGATTTCCACCAAGCAAAAGCTGATGAAAGACGG
>JAPOZE010000278.1 GCA_026706225.1 Acidobacteriota bacterium | reverse complement strand
GAAAGCGCAGAAAACGCAGGGTTTAGGGAGTCAACTATATAATTCCCTTTTTTTGTGGTATTATTACCTCATGAGCTTCAGGCAACATCTCCTCGACCTGATCGACCGTTGCGGCGTCTCCGACCGCCACCTCTCCATCCTGGCTACCGGCAGCTCCGATACCGTCCGCAACATCCGCCGTGGTTCTTCTCCGCGCCTGGATTCCCTGGAAGCCATCTGCCGCGTCCTCGGACTTCGGCTTCAAACAGCCACTCTGGATGACCCCGTCGAGTCACCCGAGGGGGTGCCCGCTGTCGAGAAGCGTCCCGATTGGGCCCGGCAGCTTCGTGACGACATCCGCCGAGACCTTACCCTGCTTCTCGGCGAATCCAAAGAAGCGGATGTTCCGGCTGATGATCATCACGTGACCATCAAACAGATGGCGGCTGCTGCGGGTAGCAAGGAAGAGTCCAAGGAGACGGTCGCAGGCTATATCACCTTCACTCGAAGCTGGCTGGACCGCCACGGGCTCTATCCCCAGCAGTGCACCATCGTCGGCGTCAAGGGAGAGTCGATGGCGCCCACCCTTCCGGACGGCTCCGCCATTCTGGTCGACCGCAACCGCGCCCAGCTCAAGGAGGGCCGAATCTTCGTTCTCCAGACCGATGACGGCATGATGGTCAAGCGTTTGGACAGGGACTCCAGCGGCAGTTGGCTGTTGATGAGCGACAACCCCGAATGGGGACCAATCTCCTGGCCTGTCGGCGCCAAGGTCTTTGGCGAGGTCAGGTGGGTAGGGAAGCAGGTGTGAGGGGCAGGGGAGAGTAGAGTCGCCGGAAAGCGTCCGTGCCGGCGGCCGGGCGTCCCGCCCTCATGGGTTCCCTGCCGGAGCTTCCGTCCCCCGCCAGCGCCTCCGCACCTGGCTGCAATCCAGCAACCTCCTTTACATCGAATTGTATCAACCGTGCATCCCGCCCGCGCTCCCGGGGATTTCTCCCTCCAGGCCGGCAGTTCGGGACACGGAGTTTGTGGTAACATGCCGGGAAGCGGCTGCCAGGGCAGCCTATCTTCAATATCGGGGCGGGGAACAATGAGAAAGAAGAGAAAACTGAGCCGCGGGGTAGCTTTGGTTGGCGCGGGGATGTCCCAGTTCGGCATGTTCAGGGACCGGGACTCCAAGGACCTTTTCCTGGAGGCCTTCCAGGCAATGACAGCCTCGGTGGACAAGGGGCTGGACCCCGCGGATATCGATGCGCTCTACCTGGGCAACTACAGCAACGACTATTTCGTCCGCCAATCCCACTGGGGCGCCATTCTCTCCGACACGCTGGGTCTGGTCCCGCGGCCGGCGACCCGGACCGAAGGAGCCTGCGCTTCCAGCGCCCTGGCCTTTCGGGAAGGCGTTTTCGCCATCGCCTCGGGCTTCTACGATGCGGTTCTGGTCGGAGGGGTGGAGGACATGTCCAAGGGCGCCACTGAAGTGGTGGCCGAAGGTTTGGGCATGGCGGCCATTCCGTACGAACGGGAGGTCGGGTTCACCTTTCCCGGAGTCTTCGGCACCATTGCAACCGCCTATTTCGACAAGTTCGGGGCCTCCCGAGAGCATCTCATGAACGTCACCATCAAGAGTCATGACAATGCGGCCCGGAACCCCAAGGCCCAGCTCAGCGCCACGCTGGAAGAGGTCATGGCCGCCAAGAAAAAAAGGGCCGAGAGCAAGGGGCGGCCGGTTCCGAATTGGCCGGACCCCAAGGCCTTTCTGCGAGACCCCAGGGCCAATCCGGTGGTGGCCTGGCCGATTCACCTGTTTGACTGCTGCCCCATCAGCGACGGAGCCTGCTGTTTGCTGCTGGTGGGGGAAGAGTTGGCTCGGAACTTTACCGACGATCCGCTTTACGTTGCCGGTATCGGGCAGGCCAGCGGGCGGGGTCTGCACGCCTCCGAGGATCTGACCACCTTTGAAGCCACCCGCTATGCGGCCCGTGAAGCCTTTGACATGGCCGGCATCGCCGCGGACGACGTCCAGTTTGCCGAGGTCCACGACTGTTTCTCCATTGCGGAACTGCTGCATATCGAGGATCTGGGTTTCTTTCCGGCCGGTCAGGGATACAAGGCGGTCGAGGAGGGTCAGACCCGCTTGGACGGGTCCAAGCCCATCAATACCTCGGGCGGACTCAAGTGCAAAGGCCATCCCGTCGGGGCCACCGGGGCTGCCCAGATCTTCGAAGTGTGGACCCAACTCCGGGGACTAGCCGGGGAGAGACAGGTTCCCGGCCATCCGCGCCTGGGTGCGGCCCAAAATCTGGGAGGGACCGGAGGCACTTCGACCGTCACCGTCCTCGAAAGGAGATAGTCCCCTGGAACCGAGGCCCTTCACCGATCACTCCTTTCGGACATTCCTCCGCGAAGGAATGCTGATGGGGTCGAGATGCCTGGCCTGCCAGGCAGTCTTTGTTCCTCCTCGAGCGCTCTGTCCCGGGTGCGACAGCTCGAACATGGAGTGGGAGCGAATGGAAGGACGGGGGAAGCTGGTGGCTTTCAGTTGCATTGCCATCGGTACCCCGGCCATGCTGAAGCTGGGCTACGGTCGAGAGAACCCCTACTGCACCGGCGTGGTTGAACTCGAGGAAAAAGCCCGGGTGGTGGCCCGAATTCAGGGTGTGGATACGCGCAATCCCGGCACGATTTCCGTGGGGATGCCGCTCCAGGTCGATTTCCTGCAGGAGGATAGCGGTTCGGGGTCGCGGACGGTCCTTGCCTTCAAGCCCCTGCCTGCGGGTTAGCGCGGGTTAGCCTTGACAGCATTGGACTTAGCCGTTAGACTCTGTCGGCATCTCTTCGAGGAAAGGTAGAGCGGTGATCAAACTAGACATCATCAACCATGTCGTCGATCGGACCGGAATCCCCAGAAGCAAGGCCGAGGCTGCCGTTGACGCCGTGTTCAATGCGATGAAGAGCGCACTTCAACGCAACGATCGGATCGAGTTGCGGGGATTCGGCGTCTTCAATATCAAGCCCCGCAAAACCGGAATCGGCCGCAACCCCAGAACCGGGGAAGAGGTTTCCATCCCACCCGGCAAGGCCGTTCGTTTCAAGCCCGGCAAGGATCTCCAATCCATCTGACACCGCCGTGCCGTCCGGATAGAAGCCGCCGGATGGCTGCCCCGTCGAATCCTCCGCAAACAGGTATACCTCTACAGGTCGTTGAGCTGCCTGGCGTGCGGCTGCCCCCGCTTTCCTTCCACACCCCGAACGTTCCCTCCTCGAAACGGTAGCCGGCCTGCCGGCAGCGATCCGGTACCGCCGGGTTACATCAGGTCGACCGGGTCGATGTCTATGTGAATCTTGCGGAGATCCAATCCACGGGTCTGGGCCTGTTGGAGGGTCTTGCGGAGAAGCGCTTGCAACTGGGATCGACTCCTGGATTTGATCAGGAGCTGAAATCGGTGTTCGGAACGGATTCTGGCCAGCGGAGACTGGGTGGGTCCCAGAATGCGGGTCTGCGGGCCGCGGGCTCCCTGGAGCAATTCGGCAAAGCGGCCGATGGTCCCGGTTGCCGCCGCCAGGTTCCTGTCGCGGACCAGAACCAGAGCCAGGGCGGTGAAGGGCGGGTAGTGCATGAACCTGCGAAACCGGATCTCCTTCTCGTAGAACCCCTGGTAGTCGTGGGAGGTCACGAAACGGAAGCAGTAGTGCTCCGGGCAATAGCTCTGAATCAGGACCTCGCCCGGCAACTCCCCCCTTCCGGCCCGCCCGGAGACCTGGCTCAAGAGCTGAAAGGTTCTTTCGGCGGACCGGAAATCGGGAAAAGACAGGGAATGGTCTGCCGAAACCACCCCCACCAGGGTGACGAAGGGAAAGTCGTGGCCCTTGGATATCATCTGCGTACCGGTAAGGATATCGGTCTTGCGCTGCCGGAACCGGTTCAGGATTTGACGGTGGGCGTCCTTTCTGCGGGCCGCGTCCCGATCGAGCCGATCCACCCGGGCCTCGGGGAAGGACTCCTTTAGCAACCCCTCCACCTTTTCCGTGCCCTCTCCCATGAAATAGAGGTACTTGCCGTGGCAGGCCGGGCACTGTCGAGGGACCCGTTGCGAGTAGCCGCAGTAGTGACAGACCAGGGCCTTGCGAACCTTGTGGTAGGTCATGGCGATGCTGCAGAAACGGCACTGAATGTTCTCTCCGCAACTGCGGCAAAGCACGTGTGCGGCGTATCCCCGGCGGTTGAGCAGAATGAGGATCTGCTCCTGCCTTTTCAGACGGTCCCCGATGGCTTCGCCAAGCTCAGCCGAGAGAGGAGATCTGCGGCTGGTGGTCTTGAATTCCTCCCGCATGTCGACCAGGCGGGTCTCAGGGAGAGGCCGGGAGTGGATGCGTGTGGCCATTCGAAGGTAACCGTATTTCCCTTCCCGGGAATGGTGGAAGGTCTCGACCGACGGTGTGGCCGAGCCGAGCACCACCACCGCCCCCGCCTGCTTGCCCCGGACGATGGCCGTGTCGCGCCCGTGGTAGCGGGGACTCTCCTGTTGCTTGTAGGAGGGATCGTGTTCCTCGTCCACCACCACCAGTCCCGGATGCTCAAGGGGAGCGAAAACCGCCGAGCGGGTGCCGATCACCACCCGGGCATCCCCTCGCTTGATTCGCCACCACTCGTCGTGCCGTTCTCCGTCGGATAGTCCACTGTGCAGGATGGCCACCGTGTTGCCCAGGCGGGCGCGAAATTCCTGCGCCACCGCCGGGGTGAGCGCGATCTCCGGCATCAGCGCCAGGGCGGTCTTTCCTGACTTCAAGGTGTGCTCGATCAGGCCGAGATAGACTTCCGTCTTGCCGCTGCCGGTCACGCCGTGCAGCAGCACCGCCGAGAACCGCCCGGCGTTCAGCGCCGGAATCAGCGACTCCAGGGCTTTCCGCTGCTGTGGGGTCGGCTCCCGGGTTTGATACCGGCCGGCAGGATCCGTCCCACCCAGGGGATCGCGCGCCACCTCCTCCCGGCTCAGTCGGACAAGCTGCCGTTGCTCCAGCCGCTCCAGTGCCGGTCGGGAGACGGAAAACAGCTTGCGAAGACCGGCCAGGCTCACGGTGCCTCCGGCGCTCCGCAGGTGGGCAATCAAGGCCCTCTGGTTGTCGGTCAGCCGGGCCGCGGGCAAGGCCTTTTCCCAGTCGGGGTGGAGCGAGAGGAACCACCGTTTCTTGGCCGCGACAACCGTTCCCCTCGGCGCCTGATCGATCCGAATCCAGCCTGCAGCCGCCAGTGTTTCCAGTTCGGCGGCGGAGACCCTGTGTTGCGCCAGCCTTGCCAGAGACCGGCGGTCCAGCTCGGAGTGCCTGGCCAGCAACTCCAGGATTTGCCGTTTCCTTTGGCTGATCTCTGCGCTATTCTTCGTCTGCTTCAGGAGGCGCTCCCCCGATGCCGTCAGGCTGAAGCGGTGTTCCATCCTGGGGTTGATCCTGGGCGGCAGGCAGGCCTTCAGAACCTCCCCCAGCGAAGCGAAGTAGTAGTCGGCCACCCAGCGGCTGAGTCGGAAGAGACCGGGAGGGACCAGGCTGGACTCGTCCAGCACTTCCAGGACGGGTTTCAGCTCGGCCGTTTGGGGGAAATCGGACGGGAGGCGGCTATGGACTTTCAGCACATAGCCCGTTACCTTCCGGTTTCCCAGGGGCACCAGTACCCGCTGGCCCGGTTGCATGGGCCTGGAGGGCTCTTCCGGGAGACGATAGTAGAAGTGTCGGGTGATCGGGAGCGGCAGGCTCACTTCCAGGTACATGGGCCTTTACTTAACCGATTTCCACGGGGTTTGAAAGAGCTAATCACGGATGAGGATACGAACGTGAAAAATGAAGCGTTGGAGAAACCGGGGGGGTGCAGGCCAAGGGTCCGCCAGAGCGGAAATCAGGCGCCCAACAAAGAGAAGGGAGTTTCTTGAAAGCCATGCGGCAAGCCCCGGTCATTGATTTTGAGAAGTACCGCCTGGCCAACGGCCTTCAGGTCATTCTGCATGCCGACGCCAAGCTTCCCGTGGCCCACGTCAACCTGTGGTACCACGTCGGCTCCAAGAACGAGCAGCCGGGCCGCACCGGAATGGCACACCTGTTCGAGCACATGATGTTCCAGGGATCCAGGAACGCCGATGGAGAGTATCTGACCTACCTGGAAAGGGCGGGAGCCAACATGCGGGAGGGTGGGGTCAACGGCACCACCAGCTTCGACCGCACCAACTATTTCGAGACCGTGCCCAGCGAGGCGCTGGAATACGTGTTGTGGCTGGAGTCGGACCGCATGGGCTTCCTGGCCGATGCCCTCACTCAGGAGAAGCTGGACAACCAGCGTAGCGTGGTCAAGAACGAGCGCCGCCAGAGCTACGAAAACGTTCCCTACGGACGCGCGCTGCAGTTGATCTTCGAGAACCTGTTTCCCCGGGGTCATCCCTATTCCTGGATGGTGATCGGATCGCAGGAGGATCTGGACGCGACTTCCCTGCAGGAAACCAAGGACTTCTTCCACAAGCACTACGCGCCCAACAACTGCAGCCTGGTGATTGCCGGCGATTTCGACCGGGTTCAGGCCAAGGATTGGGTGGAAAAGTATTTCGGGCCGCTGCCCCCCGGTCCCCCGTTGGAGCGCCCCCGATTGTGGGTGCCTCGGATGGAAGGCGAGCGCCGTGTCACTGTCTTCGACCGGGTGCCTCTGGAGCGCCTCTACCTGGTCTGGCCGGTGCCGGCCTATTTCCACGCCGGAGACGCGGAACTGGACCTGGCCTCACGCATTCTCTCACGGGGCAAGAACTCGCGGCTGTACCGGCGGCTGGTCTATCGGGAGCAGGTGGCCTCGGACGTATCCGCCTTCAACTATTCCCTGGAAATCAGCGGGCTGTTCGGCGTGGTGGCCACCGCCCGCCCCGGTCAGACCCTGGGCCGCCTGGACGAGCTCATCCGGGAGGAGATCGCCGCCTTTGCCAAGGATGGACCTGACCCTGAGGAGTTGGAGCGGGAAAAAGCCAAGCAGGAGTTCGAGTTCGTGAGCGGCCTGGAGCGCATCGGGGGCTTCGGGGGGAAGGCCGATCTCTTGAACCAGTACAACACCTTCCTGGGAGAACCCGGTTACTTCCAGGAAGACTACCGGCGCTACCAGCAGTTGGGAGCCGAAGAGGTGCGGAGGGCTGCGGAAACCTGGCTGAATACCTCCCGCAGAGTGGCCCTCAGCTTCGTTCCCGAGTCGTCGGCCCGTCCCCAAGGGTCCGAGCCGAACCGGGAGCAGCAGCCAGGGATCGGAAGCCCCAAGTCCTTTCGACCGCCTGCTCCGGCTGTCGAGACCCTGGCCCCGGGGCTGACGGTGGCGGTGGCCGAGCGGCACGATCTTCCCAAGGTGGCCGTCAGCCTGTTGTTGAAGTCGGGGTCCTGTTCGGATCCTCTCTCCAGGCCGGGGGTCGCCTGGATGACCACCGCCATGCTGGACGAAGGCACCCGGTCGAGGACCACCCTGGAGATCCAGGCGGAGCTGGATCGGCTGGGCGCTTCCTTCGGTTCCGGCGCCGAGTCCGAGAACTGCCACCTGGCCCTGGAAGTGCTCAAGGAGCACCTGGAGCCGGCAGTCCGGCTCTTGGCCGACCTGGTACTGAACTCGAACTTCCCGGCGGAGGAGCTGGAGCGGCAGCGGAAGTTGCGGCTGGACCGCATTCTTCAGGAGCGGAACAGTCCTTCGGCCACGGCCGCCAGGGTCTTCCGGTCCCGCTTGTTCGGGGAGGGTCATCCCTTCGGGCTTCCGACCGGCGGCGACGAGGCTTCGATGGGCGCCCTGACTCGCCGGGAACTGGTCGATTTTCACCGAACGCACTGGCGGCCGGGCAACGCCGTTCTGCTTTTTGCCGGAGACATCACCTTGGACGAGGCGGTCCGGTTGGCCGAGGATTGCCTGTCCGGCTGGGAATCGGGTGAAACGCCCGGGGTCACCCTGCCTGAAGCCAGGCCGCCCGAGGGGATTCGAGTGGTCCTGGTGGACCGCCAGGACGCCCCCCAGTCCCAGATCCGCCTGGGGTCGATCGGTCCCCCACGCAAGGTTGCCGACTACCATGCCATCGAGCTGATGAACGCCGTTCTGGGAGGCAGCTTCAGCAGCCGTCTGAATCTCAACCTGCGGGAAGACAAGGGCTACACCTACGGGGCTTCCACGCGGTTCGCCTACGCCCGCCAGGGGGGATTCTGGGTCGGAGGCACGGCAGTACAGACTTCCGTGACCACAGAGACGCTGATGGAGATGCACCGGGAAATCGAATCCATCGGTGGCGCCCGGCCCATCACCCCGGCCGAGTTGTCGACGGCCAAGCAGAACCTGGTGCGTGGATTCGCTCAGCGGTTCGAGACGGTGGGACGGGTCGCGGATCAAATGGCCGACCTTTTCGCCTATGACCTTCCCCTGGAGACGCTGGCCGGCTACCCCGCCTCGGTCGGTTCGGTGACGCTCGAACAGGTTCGGGCCGCGGCACGAGGCTACCTGGACGCGACCCGGTTGCTGGTGGTTGTGGTTGGAGACCTGAAGCAGTTGGAGGATCCGGTGCGCCGACTCGATCTGGGGCCGGTGGAAATCGTGGATCCTGCCGGCAAACCGGTTTCCCGCTAGCCTCCAGAGAGATCTCCACCAAGGAAAACGGCGAACCACAAATGGACACGAATGAACACCAATAGCGTTTGTGCCTTTTGTGGCCATTCCCGGAAAAGATCCCTCTGCCGATTTTTGCAAACGCTTCATTCCAGGTAAACAAGCACGGCCTCCTTTGCAGTATCGTGGGTTAGGGGAGAACTGCGAAGCTGCGGTAGGCGTGACTTCGTCTTTATTCAGTGACCGGCCGTTTCACCCTCCAAGGATCCGCGCGGCAGCGCGGTCCGCGGTCCCCCGGGGCAAGCTTGACAGGACTCGGTTCGATGCAATAGATTGTGCCGCGAGAACCCGGCGGCACCGCCGTATTCATCCCTGTGCCCAACCGCCCTGATTGAAACCGATTTCGCCCAGTTTCCCCCAGTTTCCAACGTTTAAGGAGAATTCAGATGAGTCAACCTTGGAAGACCGATCGCTGGTTCGCCAGCCCCTGGAACTATGCGCCCGAAGCCACCCAGGGCATGAATTTCCCGGAGCAGATTCGCATTCACGATGTGACCCTGCGCGACGGGGAGCAACAGACGGGGATCGTGTTCCGCCGTCAGGAGAAGGTGGCGATCGCCAAGAAGCTGGCCGAGGCCGGCGTCCACCGCATCGAGGCGGGCATGCCGGCGGTTTCGGCTGAAGACGAGGCGGCCATCAAGGACATTGTGAGCCTGGACCTGGGTCCGGAGATCTTTTCCTTCGCCCGCTGCATGCCGGCCGATGTCAAGATGGCCAAGGATTGCGGCGTCCATGGCATCATCACCGAGATTCCCTCCAGCGACCACATCATCAAGCACGCCTATGGCAAGAGCATGGACTGGGCCATCAAGGCTTCCATCGACACCACCCTGGCGGCCAAGGAGGCGGGCCTGTACACGGTCTTCTTCACCATTGACAGTACCCGGTCCGACCTGAACAGGTATCTCGACCTCATGGAGCGGGTCGCCACCGAGGGCCACATGGACTCGATGACCCTGGCCGACTCCTTCGGCGTCTGCACGCCCCAGGGCATCGCCATGGTGGTGAGCAAGCTGCGGGACCGCTTCGCCCAGCCCATCGAGATCCACTGCCACGAAGACTTCGGACTGGGGGTGGCCAACACCATCTCGGCCCTGGCCAACGGAGCCTCGGTGGCCCACGTCACCGTTACGGCCACCGGAGAGCGCGCCGGCAACGTTCCCCTGGAAGACACCATCATGGCCCTGAAGGTCCTCTACGGCGTGGATACCGGCGTCAAGACCGAGGGCTTCTACGAGCTGTCCAAGCTGGTTCAGGAGTTGAGCGGTTTCGGCGTGCCTCCCAACCGGCCCATCATCGGCGATTCTCTCTACCATATCGAGTCGGGCATCGTGGCCATGTTCCACAGCCGCTGCAAGCAGGCCGAGCCTCTGGAATACATTCCCTTCCTTCCGGAAGTGGTCGGCCGGCCGGCAGTGGATATTGCCCTGGGCAAGGGGAGCGGCCTGGCCAATATCGAGGAGCACCTGGAACGCCGGGGATTGCAGGCCACGCCGGAGCAGGCCAACGAGATCCTGGCCCAGGTCAAGCAGACTTCCATCGACAGCAAGCGTCTCCTGTCCGACAGCGAGTTCGACCGGATTGTGAAGTCGGTCCTGGAAGGGACGCCGGCCTCGGTCTGACACCGCCTCCGTAGGGCAGGTAGCGGCCAGGGTGACGTCAGGCGGTAACCGGAGCACTACCCTCGGTTCTCAGCCGAAGTTTGGGCAAAGGAGGCTTCTTTCCATGTTCAAGAGCCTGGATGAACTGGTCGCCGCGGCCATAAGCGAGGGGCCGGCCAGCATCGCGGTGGCCTGCGGTCAGGACCCGGACGTGCTGCAAGCGCTCAAGCAGGCACAGTCCATGGGTCTGGCCCAGGGCATTTTGGTGGGCGACCGGTCCAGGATGGAGCCCATGGTCGAGAAGGCCGGACTGGAGCTGGCTCCCGACCAGATGATCCACGAGCCCGACCAGGCCCAGGCGGCCAGGAAAGCCATCGGGCTGATTCGGGAAGGCCGGGCCAGCCTTCTGATGAAGGGCAAGATCAACACCTCGACCCTGGTCCGGGCGGTGCTCGACAGGGAGAACGGTCTGCGCACCGGGCGGCTGTTGAGCCAGGTGATCGTCTTCCAGGTGCCGGGAATCCAGCGGCTGATGGTCATGACCGACGCCGCCATCAATATCGCTCCCAACCTGGCTCAAAAAGCCGAGATCTGCCGCAACGCCATCGAAGTGGCTCATGCGATCGGTATGTCCGAACCCAACCTGGCCGTCCTCTGCGCCCTGGAGTTCGTCAATCCCGAGATGCCGGCCACGCTGGACGCGGCCGGACTGACCCTGATGAATCGGCGCGGGCAGATCTCGGGAGCCTACATCGAAGGGCCCATTGCCCTGGATTCTCCCCTGAGCCGGTTTGCCGCCGAGCGAAAGGGCATCGACAGCCCGCTGGTGGAAGCCACCGACATTTTCCTGGCCCCCGATATCGAGGCGGCCAACATCCTCTACCGCGCCATTCTCTACTTTGCCCAAGGGGAATCGGGGGGAATCGTCCTGGGAGCCCGGGTTCCGCTCATTCTGTTGTCCCGGGCGGAGACTCCCGAAACCAAGATCCGATCCATTGCGCTGGCCGTTCTGGTCGGCAAGGCCGCGGGAGGCGCCGCGGGCTGAGCCGGACGGGAAAGGGCGTTTGAAACCGATATGAAGATTCTGGTCGTCAACGTCGGATCCACATCCTTGAAGTTCCGGCTGTTCCAGATGGAAGACGAATCGGTGGCTGCGGTGGGCAGGGTCGAGCGTGTGGGCAGCCCCCGATCGCCGCTGAGCTACCAGTTGGGAGAGGGCGCCAAGCAGGAAAGGGAAATCCGGGCCCCCGACCATCGCGCGGCCATCGAGCAGGTGCTCGAAATCCTGACCGATCCGGCGGCCGAGGTCCTGACCAGCCTGGAGGAGCTGGACGCCATCGGCTTCAAGCCGGTTCACGCCAAGGGCATCGCCGATTCGGTGGTGGTGACCGACGAGGTCATCCAGGCCATGGAGGATTACATCTTCCTGGCTCCGGCCCACAATCCCCCCTACATCGAGGCCTTCCGCATCTTCCGGCAGCTTCTGCCCGATAAGACCCTGGTGGGAGTGTTCGAGGCCGCCTTTCACAAGACCATTCCCGACTACGCCAGGACCTACGGGATCCCCTACGAGTGGGCCGAGAAACACGCCATTCAGCGCTACGGGTTTCACGGGGCCTCCCATCGCTACATCTCCTGGCGCGCCCCCGAACTGGCGGAACGCTCCGGCGAAGACCTGAAAATCATCTCCTGCCACATGGGCGGCAGCGCCAGCATCTGCGCCGTCAGGAATGGCCGCTCCGTGGAAACCAGCATGGGATTTTCACCCCAGGCAGGTCTCTCCCACGCCACCCGCAACGGCGATCTGGATCCCTTTGTTCCGCTCTATCTCATGCAGGAGGAGGGCCTGAGCGTGGACCAGGTGCGGGAGGGCCTTTCCCAGAGGGGGGGGCTCAAGGGAATCTCGGGTCTGAGCGGGGACGTGCGGGACCTGGAGGAGGCGGCAGCCGCGGGGAACCCCCGGGCCAAGCTGGCCCTGGAGGTGCTGGTGCACGAAACCCGGAAGTACATCGGCGCCTATTCCGCGGTCCTGGAAGGCCTGGATATTCTGGCCTTTACCGGAGGGATCGGCGAAAACGGCATCCGGATCCGGCAATCCGTCTGCCGGGGCCTGGAGTACCTGGGCATTCGGATCGACCCCGACAGGAACCAGGTGCGGGGCAGGGACACGGTGATTTCCGCCGACGGGTCCCGGGTTTCGGTCCTGGTCATCCTGGCCAATGAAGAGCTGGTGATCGCTCGCGAGACGGCGCGGCTGGTGGCCGAGTCGGGCTAGCGGCCAGGGGTTGCGGTTTCGCCGGCGCCGCCGTTCAGCATCAACCCACGTCCTGTACCGAAACCGACAGGCCCGACCGGGCGCTACGGGTCACCGCTTCCGTGAACTGCATGTACTTGAGGCCATCCTCGAAGCTGGTGTGAGAGATCTTTTCCTCGCCGCGGATGGCATTGATGAACTCTTCCTCCACCCTCCAGCCTCCCTCCAGTTCGGCCGGAATGGCGATCGGCGCCAGGTCGCTGTCCCCCCGCCTTCCCCCCGACAGCTCGTCGGCATCCAGATCGTAGCAGAGAGTGCCCTCGCTGCCGAACAGCCAGGTCCTGGAGATGGAGGCGGCCAGACCGGTCACCGCGCTGAACTGCATTCGCGCCTGGGCCCCGCAGGCCATCTTGGCCAGGATGTCCACGTGGTCGGGGATGGTGATGGTCTGCAGGACGCCCTCGGGGGTGCCGCGCCGGGTGACGTTGACCTGGGTCATGGCCATGACCTCGACGGCTTCGCCCACCCACCGCATCAGGGCCTCGTACCAGATTCCCATGGCCAGAATGTTGAATCCGCTCAGGTTGCGGTCATGGCGCCAGTGCAGCGGACTCGATCGGTCCACGAAGCTGTTGGCGTTGTTGGTGACGTCCACAGCCAGGATGTCTCCCAGGAAGCCCTCGGCCACCAGCTTCCGGATCATGCCGTCCACCCTCAAGGTGATGGGAGAGGGAACGATCTGGGTCACCAGGTGAGGGTTGGCCTGGGACTCCTCCAGCATCAGCCGGGCCTGGCCGGCGTCCATGGCCATGCGGGCCTCGGTCATCACGTGCTTGCCGGCCTCCAGGGCCGCCAGGGTGATGGGGCAGTGGAGATAGGGCCAGGTGCCGATCACCACCGCGTCGATGGCGTCCGAGGCGACCAGCTCCCGCCAGTTGTCGTGAATGACGGGGATGCCGAACGCCTCGGCCACCCGTTGGCTGGAGGCCTGGCTGCGGTTGCAGACGGAGACGATCTCCACGCCCTCCTGGGCCTGCAGTCCTGGAATGTGACGCACACGCGTGTTGTCTCCCGCGCCCACGATGCCGATGCGAATGGCCGATGCCATGGATCTAACCTCCAGTTCGAGTATCAGGGTTTTTGCCGGTTGTCATGAAAGGGTTGTTTCTACGAGTCAACGGTTGGTGTTCTGGTGCCAGGAGTCTTGCTCCGGAAGAGTATGGCGAAGCGAGGCGCCCACCCGCTCCGATCCGGAGGGTGCGGTCAGCCTCCAGGGGCCGTCTTCCGCCATGGAGGCTTCCAGGCTCAGCAGCCTTCGCTTCCTCGCCAGCCCCCAGCGATAGCCTCCCAACCCGCCGTCGCTGCGGATGACCCGGTGACAGGGGATGACCAGGGCCACCGGATTGGCGGCGCAGGCGCTGGCCACCGCCCGGACGCCGCCGGGATTGCCCAAGGCCTCAGCCAGGTCTGCATAGGTCAGGGTCCGACCAGGCGGGATCTCCCGGATCCGGCCCCAGACGGTTCGCTGAAAAGCCGTTCCCCCCGGGTCGAGCGGGAAGGACAGGTCGACCGGATCTCCTCCGAGGAATCGGTTGACCGGTTCGAACCATCGTCGGGGATTCTCCAGGCCGGGGCGGAGGGTGTGCCGCCGAAACCGGCCCGCCAACGCCTTCAGAAGCTCCCGATCGCGATCTCCCCACATCAGGCTGCACAGCCCCTTCGAGGTGGCCGCAATCAACAGCCGCCCAAGAGGGGAGTCGCCGATCTCGTAGCTAACTTGCGGGTCGCTCTCAACGCTCATGGATTCTCACCGGGTAGCTGGCCGTGCAACTGAATTTGCAACGCCGCCCGCTTTGTCCGGGTCTCATTCTACTTTAGCGGATTCCGATTCCCAACGTTAATGCCCGGACCTCCCACCGGGGGCATTGAAAGAAACATGGATAGACAGGATAAACAGGATCGCCTGGTCTTTCGTCCTGTCCATCCTGCAGTTCCGTGTAAGAAATGAGAGGAAAAACGCTCTCCCCGCTTGTTGGTCTGAGATAGGACATTAGTACCAATCCCTCAGCCTGACTTCGATGTCGGGGTGGGACTCGAGGGCCCGGGTAAATACGTTCAGGTCGGAGCCGCGGTAGTGGTAGGGATAGACGATTTTGGGCTTGAAGGCTGCGACGCACTCGGCCGCTTCCTCCGGCGGCATGGTGTAGGGCAGGTTCATGGTCACGAAGGCGATATCGATTTCGGCCAAAGACTTCATCTCCGGAATGCAGGCAGTGTCGCCCGAGATGTAGACTCTCTTGCCTCCCAGGGTCAGCACGTAGCCGTTGCCTCTACCCTTGTCGTGGAAGAGCTTGCCGGGGCTGGGCCCCCGCTTGTGGTTGTACATGGGCACGGCTTCGATCCCCAGGCCGGCCACCGCCTTTTTCTGGCCGTTGTGCAGCACTACCGCCTCGGCCACGGTCCGGGCCACCGCCTGCGGAGCCACGATTTGGGTGCCGCTCTTTTTCAGTTTCTGCACCTGGGCCGGATCCAAGTGGTCTCCGTGGATGTCGGTGATGAGGATCAGGTCGGCCTTGGGCAGTCCGGTGTAGTCTCCCCGGCCCCAGGGATCGATGTGGATGACCTTGCCCTTGAACTCCAGCATCAGGCTGCCGTGAGTCACCGGGGTGATCTTGAGCACTCCCTCGGCCGTTTGGACCGAGTCAGTCGATCCGGCCAGCAGGTTGGCAAAGGAAGCAAAGAGGGCAAACGTCAAGGCGATTGTTTTCATGGGTGGTTCTCCGGAATGAGGCTCAACAGTTCTTTTCGGTAGCTGTTCATGGTTTTCGAACTCCGGCCCGTGGCTATCGCTCAGGGCTCCAATCTTTCCACGATCCACCGGGATTGGGCCTGGCGGCGGTAGCGAAGCCGGTCGTTCAGGCGGTCGGGTCGCCCCTGCCAGAATTCAATCCGGTCTGGGCAGAGGCAATATCCGCCCCAGAAGGGAGGCAGGGGAATGTCGCCATCGCCGAACCGGGCTCGAAAGCTCTGCATCCGTTCTTCCAGCACCCGGCGGTTTTCGATCACCTCGCTCTGGTGAGAGGCCCAGGCGCTGAGCCGGCTGCCGGCCGGCCGGCTCTCGAAATAGCGGAGCGACTCCTCCCTGGAGATTCGGTCGACGCTTCCGGAGATGCGGACCTGGCGGGCCAACTCCACCCAGGCCACCACCAGTGCGGCTTGGGGGTTTTCGGCGAGGTCCCGGGCCTTGGGGCTCCCATAGTTGGTGAAGAAGATGAATCCGCGCTCCTCCACGCCCTTCAGCAGGACCATGCGGGCCGAAGGCTCTCCCTCACGACTGGCCGTCGCCAGACAGGCGGCGCCGGGTTCGAAGACCCCGCCGTCTGAGGCATCCTGATACCACTGCTCGAACTGCAGGATCGGATCGGGGTTCAGGTCCGTTGCGCTCAGGCCTGTCCGGCTGTAGCGTTCTCGAATCTCGTCGAAGGACATCCGCTTCCGAGTGGTAGTCTGCCCGACCGAAGTTTCTGAATCGCAATTGATTGGGGCCTTCGGAAGGGCTCGAATTATATCAGATTGGGGCCGGCGGGCCGACCGGCCGCCGGAACTCGGGCCTGCCCCTCAGGCAGCGCCGGTGCAAGGGGAGCAAGGAGCGAATTCGGTGCCCGCCTGTGGAGTAATCATGGATAATAGGCGGATCTTAACGACAGGAGAGAACCACCATGCCGCCAATCAAGATCGACCTCTACAGCGACACCGTTACCCGGCCGACGGCGCCAATGCGGAAGTTCATGTCCGAGGCTGAAGTCGGGGATGAGCAAAAGTTCGAAGATCCGACCGTCAATAGGCTGCAGGAGAGGGTGGCCGAACTGCTGGGCAAGGAGGCGGGGCTCTACCTGCCTTCGGGCACCATGTGCAACCAGATCGCCTTCAGGATTCACTGCCGCCCGGGAGACGAGGTGCTGCTGCATCGCACGGCCCATCCCCTGATCTCGGAAGCGGGAGGACTGGCGGCACTCTCCAGCGCCATCCCGACCGGCCTGGAGGCTCGACGGGGGGTCTTCAGCGCCGAACAGGTCAGGGCGGCCATCCGGCCGCTGAACCGCTATGCCCCCTGCACGCGGGTGGTTTCCATCGAGCAGACCTCCAATTCCGGGGGAGGGACTCCCTGGCCCCTCCAGGCCATCGAAGAGGTGGCCGCGGTCGCCCGCGAGCACGGCCTGATCCTTCACATGGACGGGGCCAGGCTGTTCAATGCCGTGGTGGCCACCGGGACGCCGGCCCGCGACTTTGCGGCCCCTTTCGATACTGTCTGGGTGGATTTCAGCAAGGGACTGGGAGCGCCGGTAGGAGCCGTGTTGGCGGGACGCCGGGAGTTGATCGAGGAAGCCTGGGTGTGGAAGCAGCGCCTGGGCGGGGCCATGCGGCAGGCCGGGATCATTGCCGCCGGGGCGCTCTACGCCCTGGAGCACCACATCGAGCGCCTGGCCGAAGACCACGCCAACGCCAAGCTCCTGGCCGAGGGCCTGGCGGATATTCCGGGGGTTACCCTGGACCCCGCCGAGGTCGAAACCAACCTCGTGTTCTTCGAAGTGTCCGAGCCGGCGTCGGCCGTGCTCGGCCGGCTGCTGGGGCAGGGGGTGCGAGTGAGCCAGCCCGGTCCGCACCGCTTGCGTGCCGTCACCCACCTGGATATCTCCCGCCAAGACGTGGAGGAGGCTGTTCAGATCGCCCGGCAGTGTTTCTCCTAGATCGAGCCGGTCACAGAGGCTTCATGTCCCACAGAAATTGGATCGTCGCCGGCATGGTTGTGTGCCTGGCCGCCATGCCTGTCCCCTTGGTTGGGCAGCAGCAGGTGGGGGGACTCCGTGTCGTCCTGATCGACCCGAGCGGCGGCCTCATCCCCGGAGCCGAAGTCGAATTCCGCGGTTCGGCGCTGATTCGGCCGGTCTTCGGCCTCTCCGATGATCGAGGACTGATTGTCAACAACAGCCTGCCACCGGGGACCTACACCCTGATTGCCCGTTGCCCGGGATTCCGGACCGCGGTGAAGGAAGCGGTGGTGGTCCAGGTCGGGCGGAGTTACTCGGTCGAGATGGCCCTGGAGGTCGGCCGCGTCGAAAGCACCATCGTGGTGGAGGCGGGCGGGGCCGCCATCGACACCTTCAAGAGCGAGGCAGCCTCGGTCTATAGGGGTGAGGGACTGACCAACGCCGCCGGCGGGCGGGACTTCACCGACTATGCCCGCTTCGCCCCGAGCGTCAACATCGAAGCCCTGTCGGGAAACGTGGCCTATAGAGGACAGAGTGTCCAGGGGATTTCTGTCGATGGTTCTTCCGGAGCCGAGAACGTCTTTTACGTGGACGGGGTCGATACCACCAGCATGTACAACGGGCTGAACAACCAGAAGCTGCGTGTGGAAACCGTGGAGGAGTTCCAGTTGAAGACCGCCGGATACGAAGCGGAATTCGGCGGCGCCATGGGGGGCGTGCTCAGTGCCCGGACCCGGAGCGGCTCCAACGAATTTCACGGCAGCCTCCTCTGGTACGGTAGCGGAAGCGCACTGGCGGGGAAGCCGAGGAAGCGCCTGAGGCTCGATCCGACCCGGCCGGTCGACGTGGCCGAATATGTCTTCGATCCGGAAGACGGGGAGGTGACGCAGGAATACGGCTTCACTTTGGGAGGTCCTCTTTGGCGAGACCGGGTCTGGTTCTTCGGAGGATTCCTGTCGGAAGCGCGGAATCGGAATCGCTCGGTCACCTTTACCTCGGGTGAAGCCGGGCGTTATCAGCGCAAGGACCGGTTGCGCAGCATTCCGGTCAAGATCGATTTCCAACCCGCAGAGAAAGTCAGGTTCATGGCATCGGCGGTGGCGGACCGGTTCAACTGGAAGGGCGGACTGCCCCATCTCGACGGGACTTCGAACCCGGATTTCGAATGGGCCAAGGAGGGCTTCGAATACCCCGGCTACACTCTCACGGGAGCCGCCGTGATCACCTTCAGCCCGTTCCTGGCGGTGGACGCCCGCTGGGGATTGAATGCCATCCAGACCGAACAATTGCTTGGCCCGGCCGAGGTGCGTCACAGGTTCCCCGAGTCGCCCGGCCTGATCGGATACTCGCCGGATGACGCCTTGTACCGCCCCCGTGGTTTTTCCACCATCGGACATGGCGCCAGCTTCAAAACGTCTCAGGATTTTCAGAAGAAGAGCACCCTGTCCCTGAGCGGAAGCCATGTGACCCGCGGGGCCGGCCAACACAACCTGCGTTTCGGCTGGCAGTTCAACGGGCTGGCCCACGATGTCAACGATGCCTACACGTTCGACTACCTGCTCTACTACTACACCCGACCCTACAACATGGTGGACGGGACCGTTCGCACCAGCGCCTGTACCGGTCCCAACGGCGATGTCTTCGATCCCTGCGGCTACTACGAGCTGCGGACGCCATTCGGCGTGGTGGCCAAGGCCGGCACCCACCGGCATGCCCTCTTCGTTCAGGACGCCTGGACGGCAGGCGGCGGGCTAACGCTGAATCTGGGGCTGCGCTTCGAGCGCGAGGAGATTCCCTCCTTCAGCGATCTTCCGAGATTCTCCGGAGCGGTGTTCAAGTGGAACTTCCCCGACAAGGTCGCGCCTCGGGCCGGCCTGGCCTACGACGTTCTGGGCAACGCCAGGCTGAAGCTGTTCGGCAGTTGGGGATGGTTCTACGACGCCATGAAACTCGAAATGGCCCAGGGGTCGTTCGGCGGGTTCAAGTGGTTGAGCCACTACTACCTGATGGATGACACAACGCTCGATTGGACCCGCATCGGCGGGCTGTCGGGCCAGGGGAACTATCCGGGAACCTACCTCGAGACCAGGAATTGGCGCATCCCCTCGTTCGAGGATCTGGATCCCGACCTCAAGCCCATGCGAATGACGGGGACCGTGGCCGGATTCGAGTACGAAGCCGCCCCGGACCACGTGGTTTCGTTCCGCTACACGCGCAAGAACCTGGATCAGGCGATCGAAGACGTCGGCCGCCAGACCCCGGCCGGTGAAGCCTACTACATCACCAATCCGGGACGCGGCCTCTCGGTCGACCGGTTTGTCGAAGCCGGCTTTCCGGCCACTCCCAGACCGAAGAGGACCTACAACGCCTTCGAGTTTCGTTGGCGCAAGTCCTTTCGAGACAATTGGCTTGCGGACGCCACCTACGTGAACTCCAGGCTTCGCGGCCTCTATTCCGGCCTGGGCAGTTCCGACGAGAACGGGCGCCTCAGTCCCAACGTCAATCGCGATTTCGATCTCTGGTTTCTCAACTACGACTCCCAAGGCAACCTGATCGATGGACCCCTGGGCACCGACAGAACCCATCAGGTCAAGTTCCATTGGACCTATGTCACGCCGTGGGACATGGAAGTCGGAGGATTCTTCCGAGCCATGAGCGGAACGCCGATCAGCCGGACGGTCGATCTGGAACACGTGGACGTCATGGTGGACAACCGGGGCAGCGACGGCAGAAATCCGGCCTGGACTCAGACGGACCTCTCGCTGGTCCAGCGCTTCCACCCCTTTTCGGATGAAACCCGGTCGGTGGAGATCAACCTCAACGTCATCAACCTGTTCAATCAAGAGACGCCCTTGAGGACCTTTCGGAGCCTCTACCGCCAGTCCCTTCCCCTGTGGCAGCCGGGCGACCCCGTCTCGCAAGTCCTGGACGGCTACGACTACCAGGCGATCGCGGCCTCCCAGGGCGCGACCCGGGACCCGCGCTTCCTGCAGCAGGACCGCTTCCTGGATCCGATCTCGGCGCGGTTTGGGATTCGTTTCGTCTTTTGAGCGGGGTTCTCTACGGTTCTACCGGTAGTTCCTTATTGTCAATTCCGGTTATTGGAGATTGTCACCACGCCCTTTTCAGGTGCTTGAGGCTGTCCAGGTAATCTTCCTGTTCGAGGTTTGCCTTGACCCCATACTCGGCGAGAACGTCTATCATCCGACCTACTGGTATTCCGGCAAGATCTGCCGCCCTGCCTAAAGACACTTCGCCATTTTTGTATTTTTCCACGCCGAGCATTACGCGGCCCCTGTATACCAGCTCTCTGACCGTCTTTGAGAGATCGTCCCTCTCCTCTATGGAGAGGTCGCTGATGAACTCGTAATTCTCTTCATCCATCCTTATGCTCATCGTTTTCGTCATTCAGGCTCATTCCGGTTCGAAGGGGCGATAGTTCCTGAAGAAGCTGACCCAGCGCAGGGAGGTCTTGTCGCCGGTTTGGAAATTGGGAGTTCCGCCGGCGTTCAGAGCGCCGGTGCTCAGCCCGCCATCGCCCATGGCGTCGGTCTTGACGATGACATGCAGCTCGGAGGGCAGCCAGACCAGCTTGTCCACCAGCATCACTTCCTTGTAGCGGAGCACCAGCTCCTCGTCGGTGATGGGGGCTCTCCGGGGCATGTCGGTGGATTTGGACTCCAGCCGGACCACCGACTGGGTCTCCAGATCCACCCAGAAACGCCCGCGGTAGCCGAAGGGAACCATGCCCTCGCCCTTGACTTGTATGGGACGCTGGGAGGTTTCCCGGGGAACCTGGAAGGACACTCTGGCCGTGTTGCGTCCGTGCTTTTTCTCCAGGCCCTGCAGCTTGAAGGTCGCCTTGGACTGAGGCGCGAATATTCCGGTCAATACGGGCCCGAATTCCCCCACGTCGCGGAAGAGAGGGTATTTGCTGATCTGCCTGTAGTGGGGTGACTGGTCAAAGTAGCTCACCTCGACCTCATAGATTTCCCTCTGGGTCCATCCTCTCCGTCCGAAAGCCTGGTAGGCCCGGGTTCCCTGGTTGCAGACAAAATCCGGCAGGGAGTGAGCGTATCTCAGCACCCTGTTTCTGACCGACTCCAGGAATTGCGTCCAGTTCTCGGCCGTGGGCACGGTCCCGAGCGGAAGGAGATCCACGTCTGGAGGTTGCGGCGGCGCCTTCTCGGCGCCCTCGGATTCAGTGGGGAGGATGCCGGGAGCCGCGGTCGGCTGGACGGTCGTCTTGCGATTTCCTCCCAGCTCTTTCACCACGTTCACAATGGCCGCGTCGGCTTCCAGGGCTTCCAACTGCTTCAGAAAGGCGTCGGTGACCGTGAAACCGATCCCGCGCTCGCGAATCATCTCCACCGCCCGCTCGACCGTGATTCCGAACTTGGAAGCGGTCACGATGGTGGCGACCTGCTCCGCCGTCAGAGGCGCCTTGGCTTGCGCGGTCCCGGCCCGGCCCGCCGTGAGCGCGAGAGTGAGCAAAACCAAGAGCCCAATCTTGAGGGATGCTTGAGTCATGGGTGTGTCGTTCCTTGTCCGAAGTTTGCTAATGGAAGTATAGCATCGAACAACAGGCCGTTGCCTGGCCTCGGTTCATCGCCTATAATCCGGAAGTTCAGCGGACGGCCGCCGGTTGGGCGCCGATCCGTTGCCCCTCCCTCGTTCCCATCTCCCTCACAATTCAAGTCGGGTCGCAGTCTTCCCGCGCACGTATCGCCAAAGCGTTAGGTTGCGTATAGCTGCGTCCCCGCGCCGGCCGGCGGCCCGCTTCCGCCGGCGATGGCTGGAGGTGAGGATGCTGTTCAAAACGCTGAGTGCAGCCGTTTTCGGGATCGATGCCTACGTGGTCGAGGTGGAGGTGGATGTTTCCCCCGGAAAGGCCAACTTCCTGACGGTGGGATTGCCGGATGCGGCGGTCAAGGAGAGCAAGGAGCGGATCCGCTCGGCCGTCAAGAACTGCGGACTGGACTTCCCCTTTCGGAACATAACCGTGAACCTGGCGCCGGCCGGCGTCAGGAAGGAAGGCGCGGCCTTCGACCTTCCCATGGCCATGGGCATCCTGGGAACGGTGGGAACGCTGCAGAGCCGGGACCTCGGCGACTGGTTGTTTCTGGGGGAGCTCTCACTGGATGGCGGATTGCGTCCGGTCCGGGGAGCTCTTCCCATTGCCGTGGCCGCCCGGCAGAATGGGATTCGCCACCTGGTCCTGCCCGCGGAGAATGCCCGGGAAGCCGCCGTGGTCGCCGGCCTGTCGGTCTTCGGTCTGAACAACCTGGTGGAAGTGGTGGATCTGGTCAACGGCTCCCGGGAGTTTCAGCCGGACGAGGTGGATCCCCGCCGGCTGCTGGCCGCCCAGCCCCGATCCCCGCTGGACTACCGGGACGTCAAGGGGCAGCTCACGGCCAAGCGGGCCCTGGAGGTGGCGACCGCCGGCGGGCACAACCTCATCATGATCGGTCCTCCCGGGTCCGGAAAGACCATGCTGGCCAAGCGCATCCCCACCATCCTTCCGCCGCTTACTTTCGCGGAAGCGATTGAAACCACCAAGATTCACTCGGTCGGCGGCGTCCTGGCAAACGGCGCCGGACTGATCAACCGGCGACCCTTTCGGGCTCCTCACCACACCATTTCCGATGCCGGGTTGATTGGCGGCGGAGCGCTGCCCAAGCCGGGAGAGGTGAGCCTGGCCCATAACGGGGTCCTGTTCCTGGATGAGCTTCCCGAGTATGCACGCAACGTCCTGGAGGTGTTGCGCCAGCCGCTGGAGGACGGCGAAGTGACTATCGCAAGGGCCGCCCTCTCGCTGACCTTTCCGTCCCGCTTCACCCTGGTGGGAGCCATGAATCCCTGTCCCTGTGGTTTCTACAACGATCCCGGCCGAGCCTGCTCCTGCACTCCGAGTCTCATCCAGCGCTACGTGGCCCGTATCTCGGGCCCGCTGCTGGACCGGATCGACATCCACATCGATGTCCCGCCGGTGGCCTACGCCGAGCTGTCGGACAGGACCAGCGGGGAGCCCTCTCAGGACATTCGGGGACGAGTTACCCGCACCCGGGAAATTCAACAGCGGCGTTTCGCCGGATCCGAGATCTACTCCAACGCCCAGATGACGCCTCGCCTGATTCGCCGTTTCTGCGACATTGGAGGGGAGGCGCAGCGACATCTGGAGCGGGCCATGACCCGAATGGGCTTCAGCGCCCGCGCCTACGATCGAATCCTCAAGGTGGCTCGTACCGTTGCCGATCTGGATCAGTCGGAGGCTATACGGCCCCACCACATCTCGGAGGCCATTCAGTATCGCAACCTGGACCGGAACTACTGGATGGGAGCGGCGCCGGCCGAGCAGGCTTAGCCGTAGCTGAGAGCCAGGTGAACCTCCTCCAGCGTCAAGCCGACCGGGCAGTTGGGCTGGACCCGGACCGTCAACTCGTTGGTTCCCCGATGGATCCGCCCGGGGGGCAGCTTCCAATCCATCCAGGCTTTGCCTCCGGAGCCCGGCCGTCGAACGCCCTCACCAGCGGCAAGCCGAACCCCGTTGAGCTCTAAGGCCGCCTGATCGGGCGGGATCGGCGTCGACCAGCCAATGCGCAACTCCATCTTGGGGTGAGAGCCGGCGGCGGCGCTTTCCTTCAAGTCATCCCCGACAGGGATGGGGATCCGTTTCTCTTGGGAGCCCGAGGCGGTCGAGAAGGTCACCGGCAGCGGCGCCCGAGGGCAGATGTGGGCAATGTAGCCGGCTTCCTGGGTGCGGTCGACGGTGTAGAGCTTGTCCAGGCGGGACAGTACGGCGGCCTCTCCGGTTTCCTCGGCGATCTGCTGCTGGTGGGGGTCGTGGGTCTCGGGAGTTCCTCTGCCGCCGCGAATGCCCGACATCACAAAGAGATTGAACCAGTAGAGGCCGTCGGCTCCTGCCGACCAGAAGCGCTGGGCCGCGGCCCGAGCCGCTCGAACATCCTGGAAGGCCCGGGTGGAGCCGCTCAGGCAGGGATAGACCGGGATGCCGGCGGCATGGCCCAGGTCGATCCAGGTCTCGACCGGGGTGGTGAAGGGGACATAGCCCGCCCCGGCGACCAGCAGGTCCACCAGGCCTTCCTGGATCCAGGAGGCGGCGTCCACGCCGTTGTTCAGGGAAAGCTCGGGCGTGTCGGCCACGCGCATGGCCAGTTGGATGGCCTTGCCCTTTTGCCTTGAAATGTCCCGCAGGCGGCGGCGCACCGTCCGCACGAAGTCGGTCAGGAGGGGAACGTGCTGGCGTTCGGTTCCCGGTTTGAAGAAGAAGGGGTGGCGGCACCAGTCCAGCTCCACTCCGTCCAGGTCGTAGCGCCGGCAGGCTTCTTCGATCGCTTGCAGGTACCGTTGGCGCACCTGGGGATGGGCGTAGTCCACCGCACACCAGCTGAACCACTCGGAGGAACGGACGCCGAAGGCTTCCCGGGTCGGCCTCAGGGGATGTTCGCCCTCCTTTCGATTCCAGCGCAGGAAGGGCTGAAAGGAGTCCGGATCGGGGAAGCTTGCCAGCAGATACTGGGGGTTTCCACGCTTGAAGGGGTTGAGTCGTCCCGGGATGAAGGCGTCGTGGATGTCGTTCATGCGGAAGGAGAAGACGCACTCCAGGCCGTGCTGTCGGGCGAAATCCACGGTGACCCGGATGGGATCGTTCTCCGGCCCCATGGGATAGGAGGTCTCCCAGTGGGGCCGGGTCACGAATCCGCAGTAGTAGATGCTGTCGACGTGGGTGCCCGGCAAGGTCTTCATCCGCTGGGCCAGAAACCCCTCGGGGGTGGTGGCCAGGGGGGAGTTGCTGTCGTCGCCGTCGTTGTTGTAGATCAGCCGGCGCCGCCTGCCGCTGCCGGGAGAGCCCTGCGCCGGGGCGGCGCGGGACGGGTTGAGGCCCTGGGCGCCTGCCAGGCTCAGGGCGGTGGCCGAGGTTGAGAGAAATTGTCTTCTGGTTTGCATCGGGTCCTCCTCAAGGTTGCTCCAGGGCGGAGTCGCCTGGCTCCTCAGGGTTCCTGCAATCCGGGCACTTCCGCAGCCGTCTTGCGGCGCCACAGGGTGTATTCCCGGTCGGCGGGCGGAAGGCGCCGCACCTTGGCGTAAATCAGGCTGAAAGGATAGGAGACTGCCAGGCAGATGACCATCGCGAGGGCCCCGTAAAATATCCAGTGGGTGTCCGAATAGTTCTGGATGTAGACCTGCGAGGGAATGCTGACCAGGCAGGTGGCGATCAGCCAACCGCCGAAATTTCCCCTGCGGGTCAGAATCCCCATGAGGAACAGGGCGGTGACGGGTGAGGCCACGTAGCCGCCGACCATGCTGATCGCCTTGAGGATTCCCTCGATCTGAGAGACCAGCAGTCCGGAAGCGGTGGCCAGCAGACCCAGACCCACCGTCAGTCCGCGGGCGATCCGGAGACTGCGGCGGGAATCCAGGGCGCTCTTTCTCAAGGGCTGGATGAAGTCCACCAGGATCAGGGTGCTCATGGAGTGAATTCCGGAGTCGACGGTGGACATGGCGGCGGCGAACACGGCGGCGATGATCAGCCCTGAAATTCCTGCCGGCAGGGCGTGGATGATGTAGAACGGGAGAATCTTGTCGCCGCCGATCCCTTCGGCCAGGCGTTCCGGAAACAGGGAGAAGTATGTGAACAGTCCCAACCCGATGAAGAAAAGAAGCGCCAGAAGGATGATTTCCAAAATGTGATCCAGAATCTGCGCCTTGACCATTCCTCCAAAGGTCTTGATCGAGAGCAACCGCTGAACGGGCACCTGGCTCGTGCCGTACTGGCCGAAGGCGATGATGAAATAGCAGATCACCACCGCCAGGCCGTTGATTTCCGAGAAGCTGAAGGTCAGGTTCAGGAGGGGCAGCTTGTCGTTGGCGGAAGCCATCTGCATGATCCGGTCCATCCCACCGGGCACACGCTCTACCAGGGAAAAGGTGATCAGGACCGCCCCGAAGGCCAGAACCAGGAACTGTATGACGTCGGTCCAGATCACTGCCGCCATCCCGCCCAGGGTGGTGTAGGCGGTGGCTACCAGGCCCATCACAATGATCGCGCTCCAGAGGTCGAGGCCGGTGACCGTCGAAAGCGCCAGCGCCGGCGCGTAAAGGGCAATCCCCATCCACCCCAGCAGTTGCAGAATGGAGAAAAAGGAAGCCGCGTAGCGGGATCGGCTTCCGAAGCGCAAGCCCACGTACTCGTAGATGCTGGTGACCTGGAGCCTGCGGTAGATGGGGAAGAACAGCAGGATAACGAGCGGTGCGGCCAGCAGCATAGCCGGCAGCCCCACAACCAGAGCGGCATTCTCCTCGTAGGCCACCTGCGGCGCGCCCAGGTAGGTGATGGCGCTCAGAACACTGGCG
>JAPOZE010000671.1:267-2934 GCA_026706225.1 Acidobacteriota bacterium | reverse complement strand
ACCGGATTCCGGAGGGGCGGCCAGGAGGAGACCGCTCGCCACTCCCGCCCCCAGCCAGAGAAACCTGCTGACAGCCGCAATCCTCCCGGGCCCCGACCCCATCCGCCGGGTGATCGGTCCGCAAGACGATCCGCCAGAAAAACCGTGCAACGCCAGACCTCCTGAAGTGCCGCGCCCTGGCCCGGAGACGACCGCCGGGTCGATTGGAGGATCCGTGGACCTGTTCGAGCATCCCCCGAACCCCGGGGCAACCTGCCTGTTCTCAGTGTATCAGACGGAATGCCTGGCTGAAACAACCGGGGGAAATCCACCGAGGGTGCGAAGGGATAGAGAGTTATCCACGAAGGAACACGAAGGACAACGAAGGACCGCCAAGAGGTTGGAGACGGCTCGAAAGGGATCCGCCAATGGTCGGCAAGGGGGAAGAGACCTTCACGAAGGGGAACGACGAACCAGGAATGGACACGAATGAACGCCAATGTATCAAGATTGCAGATGCATATGGGCGCTGCTTGTCGTTGAAGAGGGTCCATCAGTATTTGTGTTTATTCGTGTTCATTGGTGGTTCATCTTCATTAAGAGCTCGGCAGGTTCTTGTTCGAATGATCCGCACCGCAAGGCAGAGCCCGGCTATGCCTCACGGCGTCGCCCGGGGGTCCGGTTGACGGGCCGGGATGCTTTCTGATATGAGTATTGACCGCTTCAAGCTATGTCAGCCCACCCTCATTGCTGCTTGCCTGGTTTCGCTCACCCTGCCGCACGTGCCGAATTCAAACCCATGGGCGCCCGGCTGGACTGGCGAAATCGCTGAGGCCCCAATTCTCGCAAAGAGAAGCGAGGGCGCTGGCTGCAAGGAAAAGCTTCCGGGGAAGCGGCTTTCCAGTTATTACCGGCCCGCGCCGCTGACCTGCCAACCAAGGGAGACATGCCCAGAACTCAGCCAAAAGCCAAGGTGAGGACTTCGTCGAAAACGCCGTCGTCCAAGCCCAAGTCGACCCCTGGTTCAAAGGCCGCCGGCTCCACCGGGGGCGCGACCACCAAGCAGAATCTTTCCGCCAAAGCCGGCAAACCCCAGTCCTCACGGCGTTCCAGGGCCGCGACAGCGCGAGCTCGTTCGACCCACGCGGGCCGAAACACGCTGATCAAACGGTACGAGGCAGCCGTTCGCCTCCTCTATCGCCAACATTTCGAGCAGGCCAGAGAAGCTTTCGAAAAAGTGATCGCCACGGACGGTCAGGACAAGGAAATCTGCGAACGAGCTCTGACGCACATCAAGCTGTGCGAAAACAAGATCGCTCGCAGCCGACCTGTCCCCAAGACCACGGAAGAACTATACAACTTGGCCATTACGCTGATTAACGACGGTCGGTACCAGGAGTCGATGAGGTTTCTCAACCGGGCTCTGAAGCGGAATCCCAAGTGTGACTACGTGATCTACGCCCTCGCGGTCTGCCACTGCCGGCTGGGAAACAGGGACCGCGCGCTGAAGCACCTCAAGCTTGCCATCAACCTGAAGGTGGAGAACCGCTTCCTGGCGCAACGAGATGCCGACTTCGAGCCGCTCACGCGAGACTCCAGGTTTATCTCGCTGGTCTTCCCGGAGGAACCCCCCGAGGCAACATCGTAGGCGGTTCGCACTCAGTGCTTTCCAAGGGCAAAAAGCCGGGCTGGACTCCTTGAACAGCCGATCCTCCCCATCCATCAAGATCGTCTCCATCGGAGGAGGAACCGGCCTCTCCCGCTTGCTTTCGGGGCTCAAGCATTTTGTTCGGAGCACCGATTCCAATCCCACTCCCCCGGTTCCCGCCATTGAACAACTTACCGCGGTGGTGACCGTTACCGATGACGGCGGCTCCTCGGGCCGATTGAGGCAGGAATTTCAGATACTGCCTCCCGGTGACATCCGCAAGTGCATGTTGGCCCTGTCCGAAGACGAACTGCTCATGTCCAAGCTCTTTCACTACCGATTCAGCGGAGCAGGAGACCTGAGCGGACACAGTTTTGGAAACCTGTTCCTCGCCGCATTGACAGGGGTCACGGGCGACTTCCTGGAAGCCGTCAGACTCTGCAGCGAGGTGCTGGCCATCAAGGGACGCATCCTGCCATCCAGCATGGCGGACATTCGCCTTGCCGCCGAGATGGAGAACGGCGACAGGGTGTCGGGAGAATCCTCGATCGTCCGGGTTCCGGAGCGCATCCGAAAGATTTCCATTCTTCCGGAATCCCCCGAGCCCCTTCCCGAGACACTCGAGGCCATCCAGAGGGCCGACATCATCACCCTGGGACCGGGCTCTCTTTTTACCCGCTGGGGACCCATTCTGCTGGGCCGGGGGAGTCCTGAGGCCATCGCCCGTTCCCGGGCTCTCAAAATATATGTCGGCAACATCATGACGCAGGGTGGAGAGACGCCCGGCTATACACTGGCGGACCACCTGAGGGCCGTGTGCCGCCACCTGGGGGACTTCCCCTTCGACGTGGTCCTTTGCAACCACTCTCCGGTCTCGGACCGGCAGCAGGCCGAATACCGCCAGGAAAACGCCGAACCGGTCCGGATCGATTTCGGTGACCTGGCCCGCTATGGAGTCCGGGTGCTGACCAGGGACCTGTTGGCCCGGGACAAGAAGGTCAGGCACGATCCTCGCAAGCTCGCTCTGGCGATATTCGATG
>JAPOZE010000671.1:0-257 GCA_026706225.1 Acidobacteriota bacterium | reverse complement strand
CCTCCGCTCGAATATGGCTCCCACCCCCTTCCTGATCCTGGCGGCCGGAAAGGGAACCCGCCTCAAGTCCTCCCTGCCGAAAGTGCTGCACCCATTGGCGGGGCGGCCGCTGATCGAACACCTCCTGCAGACCGTCGAGGCCTTGAACCCCAGTCACACTCTGGTGGTCGTGGGGCACCAGGCCGTCTTGGTGAAGTCGAGGCTGAGGCATCGGACGGTTGAGTTCGCCGAGCAGGTTCCCCAACTGGGGACCGGAC
>JAPOZE010000653.1:2825-2938 GCA_026706225.1 Acidobacteriota bacterium | reverse complement strand
GTGAGAAGAACGATCAGAGTCGTCTTGAAGCCGAAATTGGCAACCATTGCCGTGCTCCAGGACAAATGCGGGGCAGGCCGCTAGAACTTGAGTCTGATGCCACCCCGCACTGA
>JAPOZE010000653.1:0-2811 GCA_026706225.1 Acidobacteriota bacterium | reverse complement strand
GTCTGGAGGAATTCGGAGTGTCTCGGCTCTCCGGCAGCGTCGCTAAAGTCGAACCGGTGCTGATCGAAGAGGTTGTGGACATCGAGCTGCGCTTCCAGCTCTCCCGGAATAAACCGCCCTACGTAGGGTATGGACTGAGTCACCATGAGACTCAAACCGGGAGCGGAACTCTCGAAATACTCCTGGTAGGGATCGATGACGGTGAGTGAAACGCCCGAGATGTATCGATAGGTCGCGGCCACTCGTGTCCCGGAGGCATTCGCCTGGGCTTTCAACCGGGCCACCATCACGTGATAGTTCCTCGGCGTCAGACCGAATGCGCCGTCCCCCCGCTGTGTCCCTCCTCCAAAGGTATATCCCAGGTCGGTGTGAACACCGTGACCCAGCGGACGCCCGTAGGCGACCCGAATGCCCCTGGAGGAGGCCGGGACGATACTCCGCGAGCCGGCTGCCGCCCAGGCCCTGCCCGGAGAGAACTCATCCGAATAGACCCCCACGGCCAACAGCGATCCGTTGCCGAGCTCCTGGTCCACCGCCATTTCCGTATGGGTGGCTTCGGTTTGGCCCAGGCGCATCTTGCTCCCGAACGGGTGCAGGAAGGGCGATGAGAAGGAAAGCTCTTCTCCGGAATCGGTTGGAACCGTGCGATGGAGCCGCGGCATGGACTTGGTGCGAATGAACGCCACCTGGTTGGCGGGATGCGGCCTCATTCTGAACCCCCAGCGCGGCCGCACCCGTCGAGCCTTCACCGAGGGATCGGTAGCCTGCAGCTCCACCCCGTAAAAGGCCGAGAGCATCTCGGATATGGCCACCTCGTCCTCGAAGTCCAGGTTGAAGAGATTGAGCCGCTGAAGGTGGCCCTTTTCGGAAGGGACCTGCCGGTCCAGGTAGGGGAAGCTGCCCAGGCTCACCCGCAGCGACGGATTGTGCCCTTTCAGGTTCTTCCACCGGATCAGCGAGTCCAGCTCGGTGTAGCCGCTCTCGGAAACCGTCCCGGCCATCAGCCAGCGGGAGTTCGAATCGAGGTCCTTTACGAAGACGAACTCGGTAAAGGCCCCGCCCAGGTCCAGCAGGTCCGGATCGGCGGAATAGGCGGTGGAGTAGACGTGAACCGAGCCGCGCCACCCCTGGTCGCCCCGAGCCGACGCTCGGGGCGATTCCAGATCGAGCTCCAGGTCGGCACGCTGGCCGGTCCCCTGGAATCGCAATATCGGCCGGGTGGAAGAAGCCATCCTCAACACCGAACCGATGTCCTCCTGCGGGGCGGAGGAAGGATCGCCCGGCGCCCCGGGGGAAAGGGTCTGGAGATAGAGGTTCTGCAAGCTGAGATTCAGGCGCTCCATCTTGCCGGCCGCCACTTCGATTCCCGACTTCAACATCGGCAGATAGCTGGCCAGGCTGACGCTCAGAGCGTAGGAACCGGGCAAGAGATCCTTGATCTCGAATCGACCGAATCCGTCCGTGGTGACTCTCTGAACCACCCGCGGGTTGAAAGTTCCCTGCAGAACCGTTACCAGCACGCCTCCGAGCGGTGTTCCCCGCGAGTCCTTGACGAAACCGGAGATGTATCCGCGGTCGTCCTGTGCCGCCGCCTGGGCGTGCAGGCCTCCTCCGGCCAGCAGGGCAATGAGTAGCACGACAGTTGTGTGACCGATTCGCATCGAGCGTTTCCTCGTTTTCATTCTTCCGACCCCCCGACGCTCCGGTGAGACATGCGGGTTCAATGCACTTCGAAGCGTCCGACCTGGACGACCGAGCGGTCCGACAACTTGTCGGTCACCTTGACCTCCAGGTGGTAGCGGCCGGGTTGCAGGGGCTTGAGCGCAACCTTCCTGGCCAAAGTCATCTGCCGGGAAGCTCCCACCAGCTCCTGCTGGTCCTCCTGCAATCGCGCGATTTCCTCTTTGTCTCTTCTGAAACGGTACTCTATGGCAACCGAGGGCCGCCTCGTTTCCTGATCCAGGGTCAAATTGTAGACCTGGAAGTAGATCCCCAGGCTCTGTTCCCGATTGAACTGCTCACTCACATTGGGATGGACCTTGGTTTCACCGATCACGAACATGCCCCGCCCCACCTGCCGATCGGGAAGTTTCTCGATGCGGTCGGACAGGATGAGACTGCTGGTGGCCAGGCGGTCGTCCTGATACTTGGGGACCATGATTCCGACGTACTCCGTCCCCACGTTGCCGCTGTGCAGGTCCTTGAGCACCAGTTCCAGCTTGTAGCGCCCGGAGCGCAAGGGCACGGCACGCTGATAGAGGGACTTCGCGGCAAGGGCCTTCTGGAACAGCGAGTTCGGAACGTCCTTGACGACCACATCCTCGAAGACCTGAACCACCCGGCCGGTGATGGTGGACACCCTGCCGAAGATGTTGACCTGAGCCCGGCGAACTCCCTCCTGATCCTTGAAGGTCATATCCTTGTGGAGGAGCTCGATGGTGATGGAAGTCAGGACGGTATCTTCGGTGATCCTCAGAAAGTCTGTCCGGGAGTTGAAGGGGAGCAGGTTGTAGGAGATCTTGGTGTTGACGACGGCTTCCAGGTCGGTGAACTTGACCTTGGGCGGGCGCTGGAGAGCCGCATATTGGGAGAGGCGCTCGAACTGATTGTACCGCCGGCTCCGGCCGCCGGGGGACGTCCCCAGACGCATCCCGGAAGGATCGGTGAAGCGGTCCGCCTTGCTGGCCATTCCCATGCTCTCCATGGTGGTCAGCCCGGCGTTGGGGACATACAGCAAGGCGTCCTTCTCGGAGGGATCCATGGTCATGCGGTATTCGCCTGTCATGGTGGGGTCGACGAACTCGATCAGCA
>JAPOZE010000170.1 GCA_026706225.1 Acidobacteriota bacterium | reverse complement strand
TGATGCCGTAGCGCTCGCCGAACATGGACAGCCGCTTCTTGTCCCGGTCGGCGCCGGCCACCAACTCCACCTCGGGGCGGTCCCAGATGGCCTCGGCGTAGGTGGCCACCAAGCCCTCCTTGCCCGGATGGTCGTGGTGGTGAAACTTGCGGTGGACGTCCAGCCAGTCGGGGGTCGGACGCTTGGCGCTTTCCAGGTCGTACTTGGGAGTCTTGTAGGATCCGCCGATGTTGTCGTAGTCGCGCTTGCCCATGTCGTAGAGCACGCCCATCCAGCCCAGGCCCACCACGCCGCCCCGGTACTTGGCTTTTCCCTTCTTCCTGGGCAGGGCGGCGGTCGCCGCACCCAACGAGAGTCCGCTTGCCGAAACCGCACCCAGAGTCGCGGCCGACCTGATGAATTCACGTCTGATCACAAGAATCCTCCCTGTGAGATAGCGATTCCGAGTCCGGGCCGAAGAGTTTCGGAATTCCGGCCCGGGCCCTGCTGCGAAAGTCCGGCTGTCAGGTGGTGAAAGGCTCCGCGGAAGGTCACCAGGCCGCCTCGGCCTCGATCTTGCGGTATACCTGCTGTCCTTTTCTGAACCATTCCATCATGGCCTCTTTGTCGGCCGCTTCCCTGAATACGCCTCGGGTTTCCACCCTGTGGATGAGCTGGTCGATCTGTTGGATGAGGAAGGCGGCCGACTCCCTGACGGCGATCCTCCTGTTGCCCCGGTAACAATACACGGGACTGCTGTGAGCGTAAAGACCCACATCGTTGGGGATCAGCTTGTGGGATTCGCCGTGGACCCGCACGGCTACCCAGGAGCTGTCGGAGATATCCACTTCCCGGGTCAGGCGAATGAGTTTTCCGCCTTCCTCGGCCTCCTGGCTGGCGGCGACCCGGCCGTTGACGATCAGGTCCATGCGGGTCATGGGCACGTGGGAGACGGCCTCGGCCTCGATTTCCAGATGCAGGCTCCCGGCCTTCCAGTGGATTTCCTCTCCGGCTTCCTTGCCATTGACTCGGAACTTCAGCAGCGGCCCGTTGGTGGCGAAGCTGCGGCCTTTCCGGTAGGCCTTGAGCCAAGCGTCGTAGGTGAGGGGGGAGTCGACCCGGGCATAGAGCCGTCCGGCGCCCGGGATGAGGTGATAGGGGACGTTCAGGAAGGCATCGGTTCCCGCCGAGATGGGGCACTGAAAGCCACAGTTGAGCAGTTGGTACCAGTGTTCGGTGTTGACATCCTCGTTGCGTTGGCAAATTACGTCGATGGTGTCGGCGGCCCCCAGCGCAATATCTATCGGGTATTGGGATGGCAGGCCGGGATGCACGTAGGTGACCACGGCTCCCTGTGCCTTGGCCGCCAGGCCCATGTGGTAGTTGGGAGGATAGTCGAAGGGCAGGGGAGTCCCCGGCCAGCCCACGTAGGCCGGCTGAACCAGCGTCTTCAAGCCCAGGTAGCCCACGTGGTTGTTGACGTCCCCGGCCCTCATCTCCTGGTTCCAGTAGAGGATGGTATTCCTTTCGGAGAGAGGATGGGGCCGCCCCTGGAAGTACTGCCGGTCGTTGATGTGGGAGGAAACGTCGTTGCAGACCAGCAAATTGGGAAGGTTGAGGTCTTCGGCCCTGGAGATGAGTCGGACCTCGGCGGGGCTGATGAGACGATCGTCGTAGACGTTGGGGTGAATGTGGGTGTCTCCGGAGAACCAACCCTGCCGGCGCAGGTCGAACGGATTCTGCAGCCGGACTTCGGCGGTGCCGGAACCGGCGGCCGCGATGGAAACTTCCCGGGAAACCGGTTGGTATTCGAAACCCTTCACCACCTCCAGGATGGCTTCCCCGGGAGGCAGATCGACCTGGAACTGGCCGCCGCTGTAGAAGTAGTAATCCCCGCCGAACGGCTGTCCGTAGTCGGCATTGGACACCCGGGCCTGCGTCCCTGCCGGCCGGTAGGCCCGCCCGTCGGAGCCGGTGAGGTAGATCCGGGCCGGCGTCACCGAGCCCTCTTCATCCAGCACCCGCACCGTCAGGCGGCCTGCCGAGACCACCGCACCCTCCAGCGGAATGGGCCTGGTCCGGCCGTGGGCCAGCACTTCCAGGCTGGGCATGGCCTCCGAGTCTGCCTCCGTGTGCAGCGTCATGAAGGTGCCCGCCGCTTCCCCGGGCTGCAGGCGGAACGTGGTGGTCTCGGTTGCAGGCCCGCCGGCCGTTTTGAGAGTGACCGCGAGAGTGGAGGCGCCGCCGTTTCGCAGGACCACCGGAAGCGGATAGGGCTTGCCCCCAAGCAGGCGCAACTCCCGCGGCGGCTGGAGCACCTCGATGTCGTCCCCCACCTGGACCCTGGCCAGGTGGGGACTCCGCAGCGACCAGTAGCCGTCGCTGGCCATGCGGATGGCCTCGGCCCGGGTCGGAGTCCCGGCTCCGCCGCCCAGCGCGGTCTGCTTGTAGAGCTCCGACTTGAGCCATCGCTGGGCCTTGATCACGGAGGGACGGTTCGTGTCCTTCCACTGCAGGAGTCGAATGGAAAACTCCGCCAGGTTGGAGAAGCGGTCGGCAATCTCGCGGTCCTGGGCGAACGGGGCGATGTGGGGAATCTGGGTCATGGGGACTTCCGGAGCCGGTTGTCCCCAAAACGCCGAGCTGCCGCACCAGCAAAGCAGCAGGAAAAGGATTGTCCCCAGTCTGGTGAAGGGACGCATGCCGTCAGTTCCTCCAACGATTGCTCTAGGCTCGGGGCCTCGAGATGGCCGCGGGACCGAGGTCGGTATCCTCGTTGCTTCGATAGTAGTTTTTCCCCATCAAGTATCGTGTCTCGATCTCGATGTCGCGGAGTTTCAGCGAAGGAGTGATGTCGGGGTCCCGCTTGTTGAGAGTGACCTCGATGGTGTTTTTGCCCCGCCTGGGCCAGTGGTCCCGGTCCAGCCGGTAGATGTACCAGTAGGCGTTGTTGACCCGGAAACG
>JAPOZE010000639.1 GCA_026706225.1 Acidobacteriota bacterium | reverse complement strand
ATCGGCCCTCCCCTGTTGCAGCAATCGCTCGATCAGGCCTGCAGGCGAAGCTACAACAGGATTTCCGTCGACGGGGATACCTCAACCAACGACACCCTGGCCATCATGGCCAACGGCGGGTCCGGAATACCGGCGATCGAGCCGGACAGCCCCGCTCAGGATTTGTTCGTGGAGGGACTGACCCGGGTTTGCCAGAGCCTGGCTCAGCAGGTTGTCCGGGATGGAGAAGGCGCCAGCAAGTTTGTGACCATACGGGTGACCGGAGCTCCCTGCGAGGAGGATGCGGCTCAAATCGCCCGGAGCATCGCCAATTCCCCCCTGGTAAAAACGGCCCTGGCCGGGGAGGACGCCAACTGGGGGCGCATTATCTGCGCCGCGGGCTATTCCGGCGTTCCTTTCGACAGCCGCCGGGTCTCCATCTCGCTGGGAGACCTGGTCGTCTGCCGCGAGGGCGGAGCTGTGAGCTTTGAGGAAAGCCACGCCAGCGAGATATTGCGGCAACGGGACATCGATCTGACCGTTCAACTGCATGCCGGCAGCTCGGACGCCACCTTTTGGACCTGCGATCTCACCACCGAATATATTCACATCAATGCCGATTACCGCACCTGAGGCGGTGGAGAGGCACGACGCGCCGGACTCTCCTCAAGAAGGCCATGCCTGTCCGAACGGGAGCGCCCGGCAAACATGACCCTACTGGTACCGGCCCTGCGCTTCTACCTGGTCCTGTGGCTTCTGTCCCTGGGGATCGTTTTCCTTCAGGGCCGTTTAACCTGGACTCTCTTTTTCCCGGCGGAAAGGGCCGCTGCCGCGACTCACCTGCTTTGGGGCCTTGGGGGAGCCCTGCTGCTGATTGGGCTGTCGCTCTACGCCAGCCGGAATTTTCGCTGGGCTCGTCAACTGGACCTGGAGTTCCAGAGGATACTGGTGCCCTTGGGGAGTTGGCAGATCGGAGCCATCGCCCTGTTCAGCGGCACGGCCGAAGAGCTCTTCTTTCGAGGCGCCATACAACCCCTGCTGGGACTGGTTCCCACCAGCCTGCTCTTTGGAGCCGTGCACCTCATTCCCCGCAAGGTCTTTCTCCCCTGGGCCGCCTACGCGGCCTTCGCGGGATTTCTCTTCGGATGCCTCTTCGAACTGAGCGGCACCCTGTTCCCCAATTCGCTGGCGCATGTCGCTGTCAACTTTGTCATGATCTGGCTGCTCAACCGCTCGAACCCGGACCCATTTACCGATTCGGGCTGACCGCCGACCTTCCTGCCGTTCGGATCATACCGAGGAAAAACGAACGGCCGTTTCAATGAAGACGAACCACGAATGAACACGAATAGACACGAGCCTCTTGTGGCAATTCCCGGTAATCGCCCCGCTGTCGAATTCTGCAGAGGGCTCAACTCATCAACTCGTTTATTGGTGTTCATTCGTGTCCATTCGTGGTTCGCCGTTTTCCTTTGCGAATATCTCTTGGTGGCCTTCGTGTCCCTTCCGCATGGTTGTAGACGAGCTTGCATAGCCCGCCGGACGGCCCGTGGGCCGCGCGACCTCAACCCCGTTCCATGACCCGATTCATTCCCCTGCAATGGCTGCTGCTGGAACAGTGGCGCCGCAATCACCTGGCCGCCACCTTTTCGGCCGCCCTCATCGGCGCCGGGTTCATGCTGGTCATGCCCTTCCTGCCGCTCTACGTCGCTCAACTGGGAGTGGAGTCAAAGGCGGCGGTGGCCGTCTGGTCCGGTCTCATCCTGGGAATCAGCCCCCTGATCACCTCGTTCGTGGGCCCCCTCTGGGGAAAGCTGGCGGACCGCCACGGCCTCAGGATCATGGCCATCCGCGTTTCGCTGGTTCTGTTCGTGATCTGGTTCCTGATGGGCCTGGCCAGGAACGTCGAGGAACTGCTGTTTCTGAGGATTCTCTCGGGGTTCTTCGGGGGATTCGGGTCGGTCTCCGTGGCCCTGGTGGCTCACTCCGCTCCAAAGGACAGGATCACGCGGGCCATCGGCGGTCTGCAGGCAACCCAGACCTTCAGCATGGCCCTGGGCCCATTCCTGGGCGGAGTGTTGGCGGCCTGGATCGGAATTCGAAACACCTTCTTCGTCACCGCGGCAATGTGTTTCCTCACCCTGGTGTTGTTTGTCCTTCTATACCGGGACAACCCCGATCGCGATTCTTCTCAAGCAGCTCCCGAAGACGAGACTACCCCCGAGAGCCTGTTCTCCCTGTGGCGACTGCCCAACCTGAAGGTCCTGGCCCTCCTGCTGCTGGCGGCTACCGTGATCGAACGGAGCTTTGCCCCGGCCATTCCGCTATTCGTCACCTCCGTGACCGCCAACCCGGTCCGGGCGGCAAGCTTGTCCGGCCTGATCCTCTCCCTGTCGGCCTTCGGGGAAGCCCTGGCGGCCTGGTATTTCGGCCGAAGGATGGCCCGGTACTCAGCCCGCAGGCTCCTGTTGCGGCGGCTGGGCCTGGGACTTGCCTTTTGCCTGGCGCTGACCCTGGCGACCAGCGCTGCCCATCTCCTGGTGCTCAGGGTCTTGCAGGCATTTCTGGCGGGGGGCATCGTCACCATTGCCTACAGCCTCGCCAGCCGGGTGATCCCCAACGAGCGGCGGGCTTCCGGCTTTGGGCTGCTTTCCAGTTTCACCATGATGGGCAACGCCGTCGGCCCCATTATGGCCGGATTGTTGGCTTCCATCAGCGTGTACTGGGTTTTTTGGGGGGACGGGATCCTCTACGGGCTGCTGGCGCTGATGGTCTACCGATGCATTGGGAAAGGCAGTGGTTAGCCCGGCCCCCGCCCCAGACGACGGGGCGGATCATACAGGATGAAACCGGGTGGTTTCAGACAAGCACCGCCCCCGCCCTGGTGTGCGGATCATTCGAGGGTGAAACTGCCGATTTCTTTTAAAGACGAACCACGAATGAACACGAATAGACTCGAATACCGATGGACGT
>JAPOZE010000559.1 GCA_026706225.1 Acidobacteriota bacterium | reverse complement strand
CGGCCATGGATTGCGGAGCCGCGGGGGTGGCCCTGGGGCGCAACGTCTGGCAGAGCGTCGATCCGGCCCGAACCACCCGCGCCCTGGCGGACATCATCCATCGGGGGAAGACGCTCGACGAACTTGAGGGCGCATGGGAGTGAGACGGAGGTAGCCCTAGTCCTCGGGCGGTGTGGTGCGGTCCTTTTTCAGCCGCCCCCTGCGCTTCTTGCCGGCAAGGCGGCGCTCGCGGCTCTCTCCGGTGGGCTTGGTGGGGAGGCGCTTGCGGGGCCGGGCCAGGGCCTCCCGGATCAGGGTCTCCATCCTGTCCAGGGCTGCTTCCAGGTTTTGACCCTGGTGGCGGTGCCTGCTGCTGACGACCCTCAGGTTGCCCTGCCGGTCGAGGCGGGTCGCCAGCTTGTTTCGGATGCGTTCCACCGAGGGTCTGCCAATCACCTCGCCGGCGCCTTCCAGGTCCAACCGAAGGTCCACCCTGGTCTCCACCTTGTTGACGTGCTGGCCCCCCGGCCCTCCCGAGCGGGAGAATGTCGTACTCAGCAGCCCGGCCGGCAGCAGACGCTTCGTTGAAATCCGCAGGTCTCGCAGCTTCGATGCCATCTCAACTGTCTCTCAATCGATGATTCGGTCGTTCAGCGATAACAGGAGTGTTCCTTATGGCAGAGTATCACCCGGTCTGTCCGTCTCATAGTTTCTGAAAGGGGCTCCCACCTTTTTGAGCCGATTTCGGTCTTGGCGAGCCTCTGTGCAGAGCAGGCAGAAGGGTTGAATGAGCTCAGCTCCGCTCGCCCGCGTCCTGACGAATTCTGGCTGGAACAACCGTACCTGAAGCCTTATGCTAGAGTTTTTTGGTGGCCGTTTCCGAAGTGAGACACCTTTCCATCCTGGTCCCAGGTCGACTGCGATCATGACATTCCAACTAGCTCACCCCCCCTTCCGCTTTCTGACGGCGGCAGCTCTGCTGCTGTTGCTGCTGCTCCCCGCAGCCACTCCCTCCGGAGCTGCCGAGAGCCGCAGGCCCGACCGCTCGAAAAGGCTGAGGTTCGAGCGACCGCTGCCCGAGTTCAAGCTCAAGGACCTCGAGGGCCGAACCTGGAAGCTGTCGGACCTGAAGGGGAAGGTGACCCTGATCAACGTCTGGGCCACCTGGTGCGCCCCCTGCCGGGTGGAGCTCCCCTACGTGCAAAGGCTCCACGAGGCGTTCCAGAACGTCCCCGGGTTGCAGGTGCTGACTCTCAACCTGGACGAGGACCCAAGACTGGTCCCGGGGTACATGCAAGCCGGCGGTTACACCTTTCCGGTGATCCGCTCCTTCGAGTTGGCCGAGAAGATTCATTCCATCAGCGAGGTTCCCCAGAACTGGCTCATCGATCCCAAGGGGCGGCGCTCGGTGCAGAGCTTGAACGGACACGGGGAGGTCTGGCTGCGGCGGGTCCGGGCCGTCATGGAAAGGGTGCTGGCGGGGCCGTAGCCGCTACCGGCTTGGGTCCTTCCGCAAGGAGGCAAGCGTCATGCTCAACCGCAGGGAGATTCTCAAGACGGCCCTGGTGAACCCCTGGTGGGCCGGCGAGCCCTACGCCCAGGCCACCCGCGGATTGCCTCCGCTGAAGATCCGGGAGGTCGAGGTCATCGCCACCAGCCCGCGGCCCCACTATTCCTGGGTCTTCGTCAAGGTCATCACCAGCGAGCCCGGACTCTACGGGCTGGGGTCGGCCAACAACGCCTACCTGTCCTGGGCCGTCAAGGCCGCCATCGAAAAGCACCTGGGACCGTTCTGGGTGGGCAAGGATCCCGAGCGCATCGAGGACCTGTGGCAGTGGACCCATGTCCGTTCCTACTGGCGCAACGGGAGCATCAGCAACGTTGCCCAGGCGGCTCTGGACATGGCCCTGTGGGACATCAAGGGCAAGCGGGCCAACATGCCCCTCTATCAGCTTCTGGGCGGCAAGGTCAGGGACGCGGTGCCCCTCTACGCCCATGCCAGCGGCGAGACGCCCGAGGCCTGCGTGGAAAACGTGCAGGCCTACATGGAGCAGGGTTTTCGGCACATCCGTGTTCAGATGGGAGGAGGCTACGGTGGAGGCGGCTTCGTGCCGCCGGGAGAGGGGAGTCGACCCGAGAGCGGCTTTCGCGGCCCGGCCTTCGACGAGGAACGCTACCTGGAGACGGTCCCCAGGATGTTTGAGCAGGTGCGGCAGAAGCTGGGCTGGCAGGTCAAGCTCCTCCACGACGTCCACGAGCACCTGACGCCGGCGCTGGCCCTGGAGTTCGCCAGGCGCATGCAGCCCATTCGCATGTTCTTCGTCGAAGACATCCTCCCTCCGGAGCAGATCGATTACTTTCGCCAGATCCGGGCTCTCACTTCCACCCCCATGGCCATGGGAGAGCTGTTCACTCACCCCCACGAATGGCGGCCCCTGATTACCGAGCGCCTGATAGACTTCATCCGTTGCCGCGTCTGCGCCATTGGAGGGATCACCCAGGCCAGGAAGATTGCGGCCCTCTGCGAGCAGTTCGGGGTCCGAACGGCCTGGCAGGAAGGCGGCGAGAACGATCCGGTGAACCAGTTGGCGGCCTACCACGTGGACCTGACCATCCCCAGCTTCGGCATCCAGGAAGACAACGTCTTCCCGGAAGAAGTTCACGAGCTGATGCCGGGGACGGCCCGCATTCGCGGCGGCTACCTCTACGGCAGCGACGGTCCGGGCCTGGGCATCGATATCGACGAGGCCATGGCCGGTCGCTACCCCCTGGAGGACGACCACCGCAACGCCGATTGGACCACGGTCCGGGGAATGGACGGCTCCCTGGTCAAGCCCTGAGGGTCCCCGACGAAATGCACCCGCGGTTTGGTCGTCAAGAACATTTCAGTCGATAGTCGCCCGGACGCAAGCCCCTGGAATTCTCCATGCCCAAGAGAATAGCCATCATCGGCGCCGGGATCTCGGGCCTGGGGGTCGCCT
>JAPOZE010000363.1:285-2963 GCA_026706225.1 Acidobacteriota bacterium | reverse complement strand
CAGGATCATCCACAAGTACACCCAGAGGGGTCAGTCCGGCGGTTACCTGCGAGTCCGGAACCATCCGCAGGCCGGGGAAAGGCCGGCTCAGGCCGAGTACGCCTTCTATGACGAGCTGGGGGCGCTGCTCTATCGGACGCTGAAGTTCGCGCAGCTACCGTAAGGCCGGTCAGCCCATCTTCTTCTGGGACCCGGCGGGATGATAGTAGGGGGCCAACAGCAGGTGGGACTTGACCGGGTCTGCCTGGGTGCGCCGCAGCAGATCGGCCGAAGGTTCACACCCCGGCCAGTTCTCCATGTAGGAGGGGCCGTACTGGAACTCGAGCCAGGATTGGTTGTGGAGGCGGGGCGCCCTGAAGCCGTGGGAGACGTTCTCGGTAAAGACGACCGCCGAGCCGGCCGTCAGGGGCAGGTCCTCCAAGGGAGGAACCTCCTCCAGATCGCGGTCGGAATAGGGATGGGCCAACTGGCACTTGTGGCTTCCCGGGATCAGGCAGAAGGTTCCATCTCCGGCGGTCGTGTCGCAGAGCGCAATCAGGCAGGTTACCAACAGGCAGCGGAGTTCCCCCTCGGGACCGCAGCGGTAGCGCGCATATCGCCGCGGGTCGGCCCGCCCACCCTGATTCAGCCGGCTTTGGCTGCCCGGACGCCGAATCCTGCCCCGGGAAGCGATCAGGCGAAACTGCCGTCCCCAGATGAGCCCCTGGAGGTGGCGCAGCACGGGTTGAAGGCCCATGGCGTCTTCCAGGATGCCCCCGGCTTCGATGATGTTGACCAACTCGGCATCGTCCCCGTCCCCTCGTCGGAAGCTGATCCCGGGTGACAGCGACCGAGCCGGGAACTCAAGGCTTTGACGCGCCTGCTCGACCTGACCGGGATTCAGCACGTCCGTAACCAGGGCGTATCCGGCGATATCGAAGAAGTGGCGCTCTTCCAACGAGAGCAGTTGCCCACCGCTTCCGGTCTGAAGGTCGAAGACCTCTTCCTCGGTAGGGAGTCGTTGAGTTGGAGTGGCGTCCACGGCTGACAGGTGCTTCTCCCGCGGGGGCCGACGCCTGCGGTCAGACGCTCGGGGGACCCGGTCCGGAAGTGGTTTGTTTCTAACGGTGCGGCCTTCCCCGCCCGGAATCAGACGGCGGTGAGGCTGGCGGGCGAGTCCGCGAAGGGCTTCGGTCCCTGGATCAACTCGAGGCGGCGCGGATTGGCCCGCGACTCAAAGCCGGGGGCCACCTCGGTCAACCGGCCCCAGGCGCACTGGAAGGCAGGGGCATAGGAATAGAACAGGGTTCGGCGCACTCGGGAGCCCCGGTTCTCCACGGCTCCGTGGGATAGGTCCTCGGAAAAGAGCACGGCGTCTCCCGCCTCGCAGGGCAGAGGCCGCACCAGCGGATGGGCGGGATCGGGAATCTGTCCCACCAGCGGGTTGCGAAAGTGACTCTTGTGGCTTCCCGGGATGACGGCAAAGCAGCCGTCTTCGACATCCACGTCGGTCAGGGCAAAGGATATCTTGATGCTGGCGCAGCGAAAAGCATCCCGCTCAATGGCATATTCGCTGTAGGGCAGCAACTCGGCGTAGCCGTGGTGGAAAACGAATCCTCCTCCGCTGCGGCGCGACATGAAGCTGGCCGCGTCAAGCCGCATGGGTACGCCGATGGTTTCTTCCAGGTAGGGAAGCGTGGCTGGCCAGTCGATCAGCTCCTCGAAGGGCCCCCCGCAAGGAAGGATATTGCCGGAGTAGTCGGCCAGCCCCTGTTCCGGCGCCGGACCCACCTGGGCGTAGACATTGTCGTGCTGGTACTTCCGGACCAGGTTTCGGGCCTTCACCTCCTGGTCGCTCAGAGCCTCCAGCCGGTCGATGCTCTCGTTCATGGCAGCCAGAACCGGCGGTGGCAGGACCTTCCTCAGCACCAGGTAGCCGTTGAGATCGAACAGGTACCGTTCTTCCGCAGTCACCATTCCCTCCCTTGTGACAGAACCTTGCGGGCCTCATGGTAGCAGATTGCCGGCGACGCCGCCAACGGCCGGTGGACTTGTGTCGGCACCACCCGGCGGCGGCAGGACGGGCTGAGCGGACCCTGCACCTGTCGTGGTCCCCTATTCGGGACCCCATTCTTGACTGGAGCCGGCCCTCACCGGTCGCTCGGTCTGGCCATACGGTAGCCGACCCGGCGTACGGTGAAGATATAGCAGCAGTTGGAGGGGTCATCGCCGAGCTTGCGGCGGAGCCTTTTCACATAGGTGCGAACCAGTTGAGGATCGCCGGTTTCGTGTCTGCCCCATACCTTGCGCAGCAGCGTATCGTAGCTGAGGACCCGTCCCGCGTTGACCGACAGGGTTTTGAGCAAATCGAATTCAGTGGCCGTCAGCTCCAGTGGTCTCCCGGTCACGGTGACCCGGCGTCCCTCGTAGTCGATGGCCAGGTCCCCCATCCTGAAGGGGTCGGACGGCTCTGCAAATCTGCGCAGGACCGCCTGGACTCTGGCTGCCAGCTCCGTAGGAGAGAAGGGCTTGACGATGTAATCGGCGGCTCCCATCTGTAGGGCCTTGGCGATGGTCTCGTCCCCTCCGTATCCGGAGATGAAGATGACCGGCAGATCGGCCATGGTCGGAATCTGCTCCATCAACTCGATGCCATCGGTTCCGGGCAGCATCAGGTCCAGCAGGACCAGTTGAGGTCT
>JAPOZE010000363.1:0-275 GCA_026706225.1 Acidobacteriota bacterium | reverse complement strand
GGTCTCTTCGTCTCAATCAGTTGGGACACCTCCCGCGGGTCACCCGTCACAAGCGGAGTGTAGCCCTCGGCCGAGAGAGCGTCCCGGACGTAGCGGAGCGTCAGCGGGTCGTCGTCCACCACCAGGATGGGTTTCGCCTCCGGCTCTTGCAGAGGCGAGGCGCTCCGGGCGAAGCCGGAAGCGGTGCGGCTTCCCGTCCGATCGGCTACCGGAATCGTGAAGGTGAAGCGCGTGCCCAGGGCCGCATCACGGCCGAGAGCGGCGGAGCGGCCCTG
>JAPOZE010000344.1 GCA_026706225.1 Acidobacteriota bacterium | reverse complement strand
ACCCAGCTTCTCTTCCTTCTTGCCCACCGAAAACCCGGGGAAGTCCCTTTCGATGATAAAGGCGGTGATGCCCCGATATCCCAGGCCGGGGTCGAGGGTTGCGAACAGAATGAAGAGATCGGCCTCCAGGGCATTGGTGGTCCAAAGCTTCTGGCCGCTCAGAAAATAAGCGCCGTCCTCTTCCACCGCCCGGGTCCGGAGTGCAAAGGCATCGCTGCCGGCAGCCGCCTCCGACAGCGCATAGGCCCCCACCGATTGGGTGGCCAAACGGGGAAGATAGCGGGACTTCTGCTCCCGGTTGCCCCAATTCAGCAGGGCATTGTTGACCAGCGTATTCTGGACGTCCACGATCACCGCGGCAGAGGGGTCCACCCGGGACAGCTCTTCCACCGCCAGGACGGACATGAAAAAGCTGCCCTCAGCTCCCCCCCACTGCTGGGGAATCTGAATGCCCATCAGGTTCAACTCGAAAAATTGCCGCAGGAGATCGGGGTCGAACGTCTCCCGCACGTCCATTTCCCTGACCCGGGGACCGATCTCGGAGCGCGCGAAGTCGCGAACGGCATCCCGAAACAACTCCTCCTCGGCCGTCAATTGGGTCAGGGATTGACTGTTCATGAGAGGCAGCGGGGACTCCCGCACTCGAGACCGGACGGTTGGCCCGAGTGGAGCCTGCCTTGGACCGGCAATCGGCGACGCTCAAGGCCGGCTGCTTCCGCGCGGTCTCGCTTCAGAGGCGCGGCGGCGCCCGGTGGCGACGGAGGAAGTCCAGGGTCACGCGATTGAATTCTTCCGGCCGCTCGATGTTGTTCAGATGGCCGCCATTCTGAAAAATCACCAGCTCGCTGTTGGGGATGGCGGCGGCGACCTCTTGAGCATACATCGGGGGAAGGGCGAGATCAAAGCTTCCCACCGTGATCAGGGTCGGCACCTGAATCTCATGGAGCCGGTCGAGGGCGTCATGATCCAGGTCGGCCTGGTACTGTTGCCTGAGCAGTTCGCGATCCGGAAGATTGCGGAGGATGTGCTGAATCTGCCGCTCCACCCGATCGGGATGGCGGTGCATGGTTTCCGGCGTGATGAACCACAACACGTTGATGGCGTAAAAGGTGGCAAGATCGAGCGTCTCCAGCAGCTTGAGCTGAGCCCTGAACTTTCTGGCGGCGTATCCGTGCGCTCGTCCCCAGGTTCCATGAAGCTGCAGGGTCAAGACCCGCTCGGGGTGATTCAAGGCCAGTTCCTGGGCGATGCAGGAACCCAGAGACAACCCGGAGACGTGGGCAGGACCGGCTTCCAGGGACTGAAGCAGTGATGCCGTATCCTCGGCCATGAGCGGGACGCTCAGCGGGACCGGAGGCGCCTCGGTCTTTCCCGCGCCTCGGTTATCGAAGCGGATGCAGTCGAATTCCTTCCGGTAGGCTTCCACCTGGGAGGTCCAGCAGGTGCAGTCCAGCCCGGTGCCCATGATGAGGATTAGAGGCGGCCCTGTTCCCTGGCGCTCATAGTGGACACGGACCCCCGTGGAGAGATGGAGAGAGGGCATGGTCGTGGGCGCTGATTCCCCTGAAATCGGACATCTTACCACGTTTGAATTTGCGCCCACGCGGGGTTTGAGACTAAGATACCCTGCTCTTTCGGCGGCCGATGGCGCTGCAGGAAGAGTTCAGCAGGAAGCTTCCGTACACTCAGGGATTTCCAGCCTCCAGGAGCGTTTAGCCATGCCGGGTCAATTGATCACCGTAGCCCACAGTCCGGACTCGGACGACGCCTTCATGTTCTATGCGCTGGCGAAGAACCGCATCGACAGCGGCGGGTTCGAGTTCCGTCACGTCCTGAAGGACATCGAGACGCTGAATCGAAGGGCACTGGAAGGCCGCTACGAGGTCACGGCCATCTCCTTTCATGCCTATGCCTTTTTGCACGATCGATACAGCCTGCTGGACAGCGGGGCCAGCATGGGGGATCGCTACGGCCCCCTGGTGGTTTCCAAGAACCCGATGGAGCCCGGGGAACTCAAGGGCAAGGTCCTGGCCATCCCCGGCACCATGACCTCCGCCTTTCTGATCATGAGGCTCTTCCAGCCCGATTTCACGCCGGTGGTGGTTCCCTTCGACCGGATATTCGAGGCGGTGGCCGAGGATCGTGCCGATGCCGGCCTGATTATTCACGAGGGGCAATTGACCTATTCCAGCCTGGGCCTGCACGCCGTGATCGACCTGGGGGAGTGGTGGCACCGGGAGACCGGCCTGCCGTTGCCCCTGGGCGGCAATGCCATCCGCAAGGACCTGGGGGTGACCGCCATCGGACGGATTGCCCGGATCCTCAAGCAGAGTATTCAATATGGGTTGGACCATCGAGCCCAGGCCCTGGACTACGCCATGAGCTTTGCCAGGGACATGGATCCGCGCCTGGCGGACCGTTTCGTGGGCATGTACGTGAATCAAAGGACTCTGGGCTATGGGGCGGACGAGCGGCGGGCGGTGCAACTGCTGCTGGACCGGGGTTACCGGGAGGGGGTTATCGACCGCCGGGTCGAGGTGGAATTCGCGGACCGGGACGGATCGGACGGGCAGGACTGAATCGGGCTTCCCACCAGCCTCCGAACGTTGACAGGTTCGAAGCGCTCCCCTTATAATCTCGGGCCACGGAGCGAGGTGTCATGTACGCAGTGATCCAGACCGCAGGCAAGCAGTATCGGGTAACCCCTGGAGAAATCGTTCGCCTGGACAAGATGGAGGAGCAGGTAGGCGATCAGGTCGAATTCGACAAGGTGCTGGCCATTCAGGACGAGGAGCAGCACACCATCGGTCGTCCCACCATTGACAAGGCCAGGGTCCTGGGAACGGTGGTCGAGACCGGCAGAGCCAAGAAGATTCGCGTCCTGAAATTCAAGCGCAGAAAACAGTATCGCGTCCTGCGGGGGCACCGCCAGGACTTCACCGCCGTCAAGATAGACGCCATCCGGA
>JAPOZE010000313.1 GCA_026706225.1 Acidobacteriota bacterium | reverse complement strand
TTACAAGAGATACAATCTAGACGCGAATGCGGCGAATAGGAAGCACCCGTTCGGGCAATCACTGCTTCCCCATACAAACCCCGCCCCACGCCACATCTACCCGTTGTCGTCGCATCGACGGCGAATAGCAAGCACCCTCCCGAAACCCAACGCCCCTCCCAAAAGACGCAAACAAGACCCGCGCTAGCCCCCGCTCGCCTCCCCACCCTCGAGAGCCCGCCTGACCACGTCGGCCAGCATCCGGATGAAGCGGGGGTGATCGTTGACGGTCTGTGCCCGGAAAAAGTCCATCTTCCACTTGGAGGCGACCTCCCGGGCCTCGACATCCAGGTCGAAGAGAACCTCCACGTGATCGCACACAAATCCGATGGGGGCCAGCAACACACCGGGGCACTGTTTCCTGCCCAGGCTCTCGATCACATCACAGACATCCGGCTCCAGCCAGGGGTCCCGCGGCCCGCCGCTACGGCTCTGGTAGACCAGATCCCATTCCGAAATCTCCAGCACTGAGGCCACGGCCCGGCAGGACTCCCGAAGCTGGTCCACGTAGGGGCGGTCGAACCGGCTGGGAACGCTGTGAGCCGTAAAGAGCAGCCTGGTCTGCGCCCGGGTCCGGATCGGAATCCGGTTCCACTGGCTCCGGACGCGGTCGGCCACCGCCTCCACGTAGTCGGGATGGGCAAACCAGGGCTCGCAATAGTCCACCGCCGGCAGCGGACGTCCCCGCTTTTCCTCCACTGAGATCCGGGCCTCCCGAACCGCTTCCTGGTAGCGCCCCCAGCTAGCCTCGCCCTGGTGGGGCGCCAGGATGACCCCCACTGCCCGTTGCACCCCATCGCCGTCCATCTTTTCCAGAACGTCGGCCAACAGCGGATGCCAATTGCGCATTCCCACGTACACCGGGATTCGAGGGCCCTCCTTTTCCAGCAGCCGCCGCAGACCCTCCGCCTGGCGAAAGGTCAGCTCGTTGAAGGGCGATCGACCTCCGATCAATTCGTAATGGTGGGCCACTTCCTCGATGCGTTCCCGAGGCACCCGGCGTCCGCGCAGGACGTTGTCCAGGAAGGGACGAATCTCATCGCTTCGGGTCGGTCCCCCGAAACCGATCAGCAAAACGGCTTGCCTGGTCATGATGTCTGTCGGATCCCTCCTGTCGACAACACCCCCGTCAACCTCAATCTCCACAGCCGATGGCCCCGGACTGTTGTTTTGGATCGCGAGGGGATAAGCTTCGTGGGACATTCACACCTGTTCGGTGGCCCCACCGGGCTACGGACTTGTATCAAAGGATCCGGCGCTTGGAAACCGGAAACGCCAAGGGAGTTTAAAATCGACGCAGGAGGAGTTTCATCATGAAACCGATTCAAGACAGGGTGCAGCGAGGGTTCGAGCAGTTCGTCCAAATGGCCGGAGCGGACAGAGCCCGCCAGCTCCGGGACGTTTGGGGACAGATTTCGCCCGACTTCCAGCAATTCGTCCTGGGAGTGCTGGCCGGCGAGGTCTGGACGCGCTCCCAACTCGACCGGCGCACCCGGAGCCTGGTCACCATCGCGGGCCTGACCGCGCTGGGGAGAACCCGGGGGCTGGAGCTCAACGTGGAGATGGCTCTGCGCAACGGAGCCACCCGGGAGGAGATCCGGGAGACCATGCTGCAAATGGCCTTCTATGCGGGCTTTCCCTCCGCCTGGGAAGGGCTGCAATCCGCCGAGGAGATCTTCCGCAGAACCGACCGGTCCGACCCGGACAATTGAAGGCCGGCCGGTTCCCTCACCGGGGGCTTCCGTGGCGGGCGCTCAGGTCCGCAACCAGGCGCTCCAGGCGGAGGCGGCTGTCGGGACTGGACCGCTTGATCCCGTCATCGATGGATGCCAAGCGATCGATGGCCGTAACCAGGGCTGGACGCCGAAAGCGTTTGGCGGGGTTCAGGAGACGTTTCAGGAAATAGGGATTGGCCCCGATCTTGCGTGCCATATCCCCCAGCTTCGTGGCCGGCGGGATCTCCTGGATTTGAAGCAGGCTGCGCAGCCGCCGCCCCAGCAGCGTGACCATGGACAGCATTCCCGCCGGCTGCACCGACAATTCGCAGCACAACCGCAGCGCCTGCCGGCGGTCCTGGGCCAATACCGCATCCAGGAAGTCGAAAACGGTGTGGTCCCGGCAGTATCCGGCCAACTCCTGAACCATTTCCAGAGTGACGGTCTTCCCCTCCCCGGCAAACAGGGCCAGCTTTTCCACCTCCAGGTGCAACCGGCCCAAATCGGTCCCCTGGAGTTCGATCAGGCCCTCCACCGCTTCCTCCCGGATGCCGAGCCCTCGCTTCCCCAGGGCCTTGCTGATCCAGCTTCGGGTCTGAGCCTCACTCAGGACGGCCAGGTCCACCATCCGACTGCCCGCTTGCAGCGTCTTGAAAATCTTTTTCCTGCGGTCGTCGCGGCTCAGTTCCCCCGCCAGGAACACCAGGACGGTAGCCGTGCAGGGACGGGCCAGGTAGTCGGCCAGTTCCCTGACCTGCCGGTCTCGCAGCTTCATGACTCCCCGCACGTGCATCACCTGCCGGGGCGCGAACAACGAGGGGGTCGAAGCCGAGGCCAAGAGCTCATCCAGCCGGGTCTGGTCCAGATCGACACTCGAACTTGGCGGTTCGCCCCCCCAGGCCTTGGTCAAGGCCTCCATGAGAGCCTTCCTGGCCGCATCTCTCAGGTAGGCGTCGGGACCGAGAATGAAGTAGGCCGGACTGAACTTTCCCTGGCGGAGGTGTGCCTGAAACTGGGCAAAGGACATGTCTGTCAAAAAGATTCCAGGATGGTGCTGACCAGGTCGCGCGAAAAGGCTTCGGCCAGCCGATCCAGAGCGGGTCCTTCCTCGGGAAAAAAATCCTGGGAGGCCCGACTGATTTCGAACTCTTCCCGGAAGAAATAGTTTCGATTTTCGAAAAGAAGCTTTTTGGACCTGGAGTCCTTCAGCGCCACCTGCA
>JAPOZE010000483.1 GCA_026706225.1 Acidobacteriota bacterium | reverse complement strand
CTTTATTGACGATCGCTTGTTTTTCCTCGAATGATCTGCCCGGCCGGGCAGGGGTGGTGCTTACCTCAGGAATTCCTTCAAAACGTTTTCCGTAATCCGGGACACGTTGTTGTCATAGTCGTTGTGGGACAGGCTGCCGCACCAGGATATGGAACCCACCGAGAAGACCGCTCCCCCGCGGGGCGTCTCGAAGTAGACCATGTCGGCCCGAATCGGAGGATGGGTGCTGCCGCCGTAGAGCCGTTCGCTCTTGAGTTGGGGAATGTCCTCGATGGCCTGCTGGTAGTGGTGGTTGTGGCCGCTGGAGGAGGCCAGCAACAGCGCGTGAGGAGGGGTCCCCAGCTCGAAATCGAGCCGGTCCAGCTCGTCTCCGGCGGCCCCGCCCATGGCCAGGCCGAAGTCCCCGATGGTCTCACGCTCCCCCACGCCCTCGAAGATGAAGGCCGCCCGCGGGTCGCCACTGGCCGGAGTGCGGGCGTAGCCCGGCGACTCTGAGCTCCAGCCCATGCAGGAACAGCCCACTCCCACCAGGCTGTTGGGAGCCTTGCCCCGGTGTCGCCACAGCCCTCCCATCTCCCCGGTGGTGCTGTGGTGGACCTCTCCGGGAGCCGATTCCCAGGTTCGCGATCCGGCATGTCCCCGCCGGACCTCCATGACATGGGGTTTTTCCTCGGAAATGCCGGTGACCCAGTAGAACCCGTTGCCGCCCAGGTACATCAGCCGTCCCCCTTGGCCGAGGTATTGCTCCAGGGCCGTGAGCATGGCCCCGGTGGTGTACTCGGGATGGGTGCCGGTCAGCAGGACCCGGTAGTCCTGCAACAGTTCCAGGCCCCGGGTGTGCAGGTCCTCGTCGGTGATGACGTCGCAGTCGAATCCCTTGGCTTCCAGCCAGTCCACCAGGTAGAGGTCGCCGGCCAGGTGGCGGGGGCCTCCCAGACGCCATTTGAGGTACTTGGGGCGCAGGTTGGTCATGGGCCGCAATCGGGAGGTGTAGATGAAACCGCTTCCGTCTCGGTGGTGGTCGTAGAGGGAGGCCGACAGCTCCGGGTGGTCCAGCAGGTGCAGGTCTCTCGGGTCGCGATTGAGTGGCCGCGGGCTGGCCATCAAGGCCGCCAGGCCGGGGCTGTAGTCCATCCTCTCGTTGGCGTAAGCCAGGTAGGTCAGGGTGGGGACCAGCAGGGCCGCCCGAGCCCGTTGCGTCCCCTCGCCGGGCCTGACAAAGAAGGGGATGTGGTCTTCCCCATCGGCCCCTCTGAGCCGGGCCGCATAGACTCCGCTCCTGAGCGTGGAGGGGACCTCCAGGGTGAAGTCGGTCCGCCAGGCCGCATCCTCCAGGTCGTCGCCGTGGAAATGGATGGCGCCGTATTCCGCGGCGGACCGCTTGAAGTCCGTCTCCCGCCCGCTCCAGTTGTGACCGGTGACGGCCCGGGCCGGCATGTTGACGGCAGTCGCGTGCAGTTGGTTGGGACCCAGGTCCTTGACCCGGGAAGTGTGCATCTCCCTGGAAAAATCCCAGGCGGCGACCAGGCCCTGCCGCCCGACCTGCCGGGGAGAGGCTCCCTTTCTCAACTGCTCCAACTCCTCGGCCCCCAGGACCCGCCGGAATAGGCTGGGTCGTTCGAGCTTGCCGTCATAGAGATCTTTCCCCAGGATTCGCCCGTCGAGGCGGCAAGCGCGCCCGGCCGCCATCAGCAGGGGGGCGTCGCTGTCGAGCGCCGCCTGCCGGGGAAGCGTGTCCGCGACGCAGTGGGACGTGGTGTCCAGGCCGTGTCCAAAACACTCCTGCTGGCGCAGGACGACCTGCCGGGTGGGGAGGTCGATGGTGGCTGCCACAAAATACCAGTGACGGCCTCGCAGGGCCCGTCCGGTCGAGAGGCTGTAGCTGTCGCCGTCCGGGCAGCCCACCCGCAGCTCCAGGTCTCCCCCGGGCCCCAACCCCAGACCGTACCCGGCCGTCTTCGACGACCACCACTTGGAGATCAGCCCCTGCCGTTCGCCTCTGTCGGTTCCCGTGGGGAATATCCAGGCTTGCAGGGTGAGCGAGTTCAGGCCCCTCAGCGCGGGCCGGTCGGGAACCGTCAGCCAGGATCCGCAGTGGATCTCTTGCCGGCGCCCCGGGTAGGCGCCGTCGATCGGGGTGGGAACGACTTCCTCCTTGTAGCCCGGCCCGGCCGGATTCTGGTCTCCATGGATGAGACGCACGACGGCGACCTCGTACCGGGCCAGGTCGGTGCTGACCTTGAATGCCAGTTTTTCTCCGGGGGCCACGCTGAACTTGTCGCAGTAGCCGATGAGCTCTGTCGCCATGGGCGCGACTCGTCCTTCCGAAACCCTCATTCAGCCTGCCGGCCATACCCGACCGACACCGATCGCAACACCGGGCTGTTGGCGGAGTCCGGGCTGATCAGGCTGGCCTTGTACTGGATCCAGCGGGTCTTTGGGGGAAGGCCTTCGATCCCGGCAGGCGAGTTTCGGTAGAAGCTGTCCGGCCCCCGGGGCCCCTGCCAGGGGGCGGCGTCCAGTCCCTGGCGCGTTTCGGCCGCGCGGAGCTGAAACTCCAGGCCGGTTCGCCAGGGGGTGTCGCCCTTCCATGCCAGCGTGGAGAACACGGCTCCGGGACCGCCGTCGAACGCAGGGGAGATGAAGTCGTAGCGGTCGCCGCGGTCATAGATGTGGCCGATGTCGATGACGCTGAGATAGTGGGGCCCCAATACCGGCACCTGGCTGCGCCGGTCTGTGGAAAATCCGGCGGGGCCGCCCCAGTAGAGAAAGGCCTGGTTGCGGTGGTTTCCGTCCCTGGAATGGCAGGAAAAGAGAATGTCCTCGTAGCCGTTGCGGTCGAAGTCGGCCGTCAGGACGCCCGAGGCCGAGTTCGTCGGCAGCCGGGTGAAGCGGTCGGGCCGGAACCCCCGGGCGCTGTTCCAGTAGATGGTGGAGGGATGGCTGCGGGTGTGGCCGGCGTGATAGCTGGTGAGC
>JAPOZE010000701.1 GCA_026706225.1 Acidobacteriota bacterium | reverse complement strand
CGAAAGCCTGCAGTCGGTGGTGGATTTTCTCAAGCTGGAAATGTTCGTCTAGGAAGCGCGAATGCGACGACAGATACCGCTGCTGATCACCTTTGTGGTGGGGGTCATCATGCTGTTCGAGGCCTTCATCCCCCACCCGCCCTTCGACCAGCTCAACGAGAGCCTGTCCATCACCTTTGACGTGCTGGCCGCCTTCGCCTTCGTGCTGGGCGGGGGCAACCTGGCCAAGATCCACCTGGCCAAGATCTCCCGATCGGAACCGGGTTGGGGGTACAGCGCGGTCACCATGGCGGGCTTTTTCGCCATGCTGGCCATCGGGCTCTTCAAGCTGGGAGGACCGTCCGGAATCAAGCACGCCCTGGAGGCCGAAGGGAGCTGGTTTCAAGCCGCCTACGACTACTGCTTCCTGCCGCTGTCGGCGACCACCTTCTCGCTGCTGGCCTTCTTCGTGGCTTCGGCTTCCTATCGGGCCTTTCGGGCCAAGAACCGGGAAGCCACCGTGTTGCTGATCGCGGCCCTGATCATCCTGCTGGGCCGGACGCTGGTGGGCACGGCGCTCACCGAAACCTTGCCGGGCTCTCTGGAGCTGCTGTTCGGCGCTCTGCTGGCCTACCTGGCATGGGAGCAATACCGCTCCAAGCGCTGGATCCCGCTTTCGTTGATCGGCGCGCTTGCCGCCTTTGTGCTGGGTCGCACCCTCTATGGCTATCTGATCCTGGCCGGAGGAGGAGATTTCTATCTCCTGACCGTTCCCGACCTGGTCAACTGGATCATGGTCGTGCCCCAGTTGGCGGGTCAACGAGCCATCATGATCGGTATCTGCCTGGGCATCATTTCCATGTCGCTCCGTCTCATCCTCGGAGTGGAACGCTCGTATCTGGGAAGCGACAACGACTAGGAAGATCGCATGGCTCAAACGGAAACACCCTCGATGATGGAACGCCTGCAGGCGATCGACCGGCGCTGGATCTTCCTGTTCATCATGCTGGCGGTCGTGATCCCCCTGGCCTTCGACCTGACCATTGACGAAGTCGCCACCCCGGAGGTTCAGGCCATCTACGATCGTATCGAGGAGCTTCCCCCCGGCTCCAACGTTCTGCTGCCCTTCGACTACGGCCCCGAGAGCGAGCCGGAGCTCCAGCCCATGGCCGACAGCTATGTCCGTCACCTCTGCCGCCGCAAGCAGAAGCTGTTTTTCATGTGCCTGTGGCCCACCGGTCAGGCACAGACGCTCGAGACGGTCAACCACGTGCTGGAGCAGGAGTTCTCCGACTACAGCTATGGCCGGGACTATGTCATGCTCGGCTTCAGGCCGGGCGGCCAGGGGGTCATCCAGGTGGTGGTGACGGACTTTCGCACGCTCTATCAGTCGGATGTCGAAGGCACGCCCATCGACGACATTCCCATAATGCGGAACATCAAAGGCCTCAAGGACATGGATCTCATCCTCAACATCAGCGGGGGGTTCCCCGGACTCAAGGAATGGATCCAGTTCGGGGGCGATCGCACCGGCGTGCCGGTCGCGGGAGGGGTTACGGCGGTCATGGCGCCGTTGCTCTACCCCTACTACCCGAGACAGCTCAGCGGAATCATGGGTGGCCTCAAGGCGGCCGCCGAATACGAGTCCCTCCTGATCCAGGGGTACTCAGAAGCCTACGGGACGGATACCGAGAGGTTTGCCGCCATTCGACGCATGGGCCCCCAGACCCTGGCCCACCTGGTGATCATCCTGTTCCTGGTGGTCGGGAACATCGCCTACTTCGCCGCACGCGGATCGTCGCGTGAACGGTTGAAGTCTCTGGAAAAGTGAGTCAATGAACGAGCAGACCAGGCGATTCTTGGTGGTGGGCGCGGTAGGGCTGGTGGTGCTGTTTGCCCTGGTCTGGAGCGCTCTGGGGCAGATGGAAGGCTTCTGGGTCAGCGGGGCCGGCCTGGGCACCTGGTTCGCGGCCTTTCTGACCCTCTCCATCCTGAGCTTTCTCTACGACGACAACCCCTTCTACCGCTTCGCCGAGTCGCTCTTCATCGGGGTGTCGGCCGCCTACTGGATGGTCCAGGGGATCTGGCAACAGCTCATTCCCAACATGCTGGGGAGGCTGGCTCCGTCTTTCGTGAACGAGCACCTGGCCCAGGTCCCGCTGGAAGTCGACCCCGTCGACCGCAGCATGGCCCTGGTGCAACTGGTTCTGGGTTGCCTGCTGCTGTGGCGGTTGGCGCCCAAGGGAACCTGGATCGCCCGTTGGCCGCTGGCGGTCATTGTGGGTTGGGCCGCCGGCACCAACCTCACCAGGTACCTGGTCAGCGATTTCACCAAGCAGGTCTCCCCCGCCCTGATTCCCCTGGTGGAGCCCAGCCAGACGGCCTTCTTGGGAATCGACTGGATCGGGACGCTGACGGCCCTGGTGACCGTGTTCGGGCTGCTGGCGGCCCTGATCTACTTCTTCTTCTCCGTCGAGCACAAGGGCTTCCTCGGCCAGGTGTCCCGCGGAGGAATCTGGATCCTCATGATCACCTTCGGGGCCGCCTTCGGCTACACCGTCATGGGCCGCATCGCCCTGCTGGTCGGCCGCATGGAGTTCCTCTTCGTGGACTGGCTGCAGTTGATCGGCCGCTGACCGCAAGCAGACCCACCTGCCGGTTCCAACCGTAACACCCAGACTATCCGGATCATCGCCTCAATCCAGGTAATAGCCGGCGCCGATCAGCACCGGAACTCCAAAAGAGGTGACCCGCTTGACGAAGGTCACCTTGCGCTGCCACTGGTTGGTGGCCGGATTCCGGTTCGAGTAGTAGAGGAAGGTTTCGCCAAAAGCATCGGCAACGCCCAGAACGTTCCGTCCCCCGAAACTGCCGATGAAATCGGAGGACAACTCGGACCCGATCAAGGGATTTGCCGGGGAGCCGGTAAAGAGGGTGTAGCCGTAGGTGTCGAGGCCGAACAGGTAGATGGAGCCGCTTCGCCAGCGGGGGTCGTTGGCCAGGCTGA
>JAPOZE010000279.1 GCA_026706225.1 Acidobacteriota bacterium | reverse complement strand
TAGGGCCAATTGTTCTTGCGCAGATCGGGGTCCATGCCGTAGACCAACTGTCGCCCCAGGGTGCCCGTCAGTTGCGGAAACCCTCTCAGGGTGGTGAGTTCCGGCACTCCGTCCACGATCTGGTTGGGGCCGAACTCCTCCACCAACTGGTAGGGACCCCGGACCCGAGCCGCCAGCAGGCCGGCCCGATCGATGCCGAACCCGCCCACCGGGAAGCCGGCGGCCTGGGCTGCATGGGTGGCGTAGGGAACGGAGTAGATGCCATAGCCGGTACGGATCACCGTTCCCTCCCGGGGACGGTATGCGATTCCGATCCGTGGATCCACCAGCACCGGCTTGAAGCTGATCAGCCGATCGGGATAACCGGCCTCGCGGGCAGTGACCACCGGAACCGGATAACCCGGGACCACCTGGCGCAAGGCTTTGTCGCTGGGCACCACCACCTGTCGGTTGGCCAGGTCGAAGTTGTACCAGCGGTCGTCCTTTTCATAGGGGGTGCCGTAGTGCTGGAAGCGGACTCCCAGGTTGAGGGTCAGGTCGGGCCGGACCTTCCAGTCGTCCTGGATGAAGAAGCCGAACTCCCAGTCCCGGGCCTCGGCTCGCGGGGTAATGGCCTCGATCTTGGTTCGGAAAGGCAAGCCCAGCAAGAGGTCGCCGAAGTCATAGCCGGTGAAATTCCCGGTAAAATCCCAGCGGCCGAACTCGTTGGTGTTTCGATCTCCCTCCTTGTGGGGAAACTGGTGCCGCAGCTCAATTCCGGTCTTGATCAGGTGGCTGCCCTTCTGGATGGAGATGGTGTCTCGTATCTGCCACACCGCGGCTTCGGTAAAGTCGATCAGCGGTGAAGTGCCCAGGCCGCCCATCAGGTTGGCGGGGCCCACGTTGAAGGATGCCGAGGAGGCGCCGGTTTGCCGTCCCAGGGTCCGAACCACGAAGCGGGGATTGCCGGAGCCGTTGGGCAGCAGCTTCTCGCGGCCGCCCAGGTCGGATATGCCCAGCAGATCCAGATACTGGCGGCCCGGAAAGTCGCCGCTTCTCCACACGCTGCGTTGACGGTTCCAGCCGAAGCTGAACTCGTTGATCACCTGTGGATTGAAGGTGTGGGCATTCTGCAGGGCGAAGGCCCGCCGGTTGTCGTCGCCAAACAGGCCCTTGCCGTTGAGGAAGGGACTGCCCCCTCCTTCATCGAACACCCAGCGCTCCCACCAGATGGTTGCGGTCACCCGATTGTTTTCGGTGATCTGGTGGTCGAAGCGCATGTGGGTGGTGTCGCGCTCATTGGCGTTGTAGTCGATGAAGTCGAAATTGTCGTAGAGTCGATCCCGATGGGCCAGGGGCAGAATCCCGCGGCCGGGCTCCAGCAGGTTGACGGCCACCGGGCTCCACCGATCCCTGGGGATGATGTCGTTGGGGAAGGGCTCGCCGGTGAAGGGATCCATGATGTTGAAGCCCGGGTTCCCTTGTGTCGTTCGCTGGAAGTGGGCGAATTCGGACAGGTCTCCCTGGCGCATCTTGGTGGTCGGCAGGATCCAGTTCTGACTCTGGAAGTAGTTGACGTTGCTGGAGGGTTGGTAGTTCCAGTGAAAGAAGGTCTTGTTCCGGCCGTCGTACACGCCGGGAATGTACACCGGCCCGCTCACCTCGTAGGAAAGACGCCGGTTGGGACGTGAGGGCGGCCGCGGCCTGCCGTTCTGACTCGGTTGAAGCGCATTGAGCCGGGGATGGTTGAGGTGATAGAAGATCTCCCCGTGGAATTTGTTGGTGCCTCCGCGGCCGATGGCCATCACCGTGGTCGAGGTGCGGTACTCGGCGGCAGCATTGAAGGTGGTCTGAATCAGCTCCTGGGTGGTTTCGGTATAGTCCCGACCCGACCCGCCGTAGGCGTTGGTGGCCAGGCCCATGTGCTCGGTGTTGGTGTTGTTGGCATAGCTGCCGTGCACTTGGCTGCGGGGCTCATTGCCGGGATTGAGTCCAATGGTGTAGATCAGGGCGGCATTGGTGTTGAAACCCACCATTTCCGTCATGGCCGTGGTCTGCTTGATGGTGGGCGTGTCGGTGTCGATGACGTAGCCCTCTTCCTCGACGGTGATGGTGTCGGCCACCTCACCCACTTCCAGCGTGACGTTGATGCGGCGGGCCTGTCCGGCGTAGACCACCAGGCCCGAGTTGACGAATTTCTTGAAGCCCGACAATTCGACTTCCAGGGTGTAGGATCCCGGCGCCAGTCCTCTCAGCTCGAAGTCTCCCACCTCGTTGGTCACGGTGCTGTTGCCCAGTCCCGTGCTTTCCGAGGTGGCGGTCACGTCCGCGCTGACCACTATGGCTCCGGTGGGATCGGTCACTTTCCCCCGAAACCCGCCATGCTCCTGGGCGGTCGCCAGGGGCGCCGCCAGAATGAAGGCCACCAGGCCGGTCAGCAGGGCCGACACGCCTGTCGGAGTAGACCGATTGATCCGATTGACCATCCTCAACGCGATCGCTTCAGTTCGCGGCACCATCATCCCTCCTCGCGCAGCCCGGGCTGCGGCATGGTTGGACCCCCAAGGGCTTCAGGACCTTTCGGGGCCTGAAGTCAACAACAGCAGGATTGTGAATTGGATATTCAAATTTAGTATAGACACACACTTTGGCAATGTAAACAACAAAACATATCAGGGAGTTTCGGGGTTGTGAGTTGTGATTTGACGCCGGCTCCGTCGCACGGAGGGGTGGCAAATGGGTTAAGCTTGATTTTGTAGAAGCGGCGGGTTGGGGAAGGAGTCAGGACTTCTTCTTCAGGCTCATGATGGCGTCGATGAGATTGAGGGGCAGGGGGAAAACCAGGGTGTTGTTCTTCTCGACGCCGATTTCGGTCAAGGTCTGGAGGTAGCGGAGCTGAAGGGCCACCGGTTGGCGGGAGACCACCTGGGCCGCGTCGGCCAGCTTGGCGGCCGCCTGAAACTCGCCGTCGGCGTGAATGATCTTGGCGCGCTTTTCCCGCTCCGCCT
>JAPOZE010000142.1:690-3000 GCA_026706225.1 Acidobacteriota bacterium | reverse complement strand
TCACGGGGGAGCCGGCGCCGACCTGGACAAGGGCCTCGACAAGGTGTGCCTGGAGATCGACCGGCCTATCGCAGCGCTGATCCACGACCTCAAGCAGCGAGGCTTGTTGAACGAAACGCTGGTCGTCTGGGGCGGCGAGTTCGGCCGAACTCCGATGGGAGAAGTCCGCGACACCATCGGTCGCAACCATCACATCGATGCATTCACCATGTGGTTTGCGGGCGGCGGGATCAAACCCGGCCAGACGATCGGCAAAACCGACGAGATCGGCTTCTCGCCGGTCGAGGACGCTGTTCACGTACACGACGTTCAAGCCACCATCCTGCACCTGCTGGGAATCGATCACACCAAGCTGACCTTCAAGTTCCGCGGGCGGGATGCGCGGCTGACCGACGTCGGCGGCAAGGTCATCACCAAGATGCTGGCATAGCCCGCTTGTCCCGGTCGACCGAACTCTTATTCCCAGACCCCCTCGGCGCGATGCCAACCGTAGCGGCGCAAGCGTCCGACTCCGGGAAGGGAGCAGGAGATGGCAGCCGCGTCGCCGGAGGCGTTCTGCAGGTAGATGGTTCCCATCTTGTCGCAATAACCCTCGGGATCGAAACTGAACCGATCCCCGCTGAAGGTGATGGGATCCGTCACCGGCCGGGGAGTCGCGGCAGCGGGCGGACCGCTCAACCCGGTGCTGCTGAAGTCTACCTGCCGCGGCAGTGACCAGGCTCCCACCAGGGGTTCCGATGGCCCCTGCGTTCCGTTGCCGTCCAGATCCTCGAAGAGGCGGTAGGACCGCTGCTCCCGCTGGAACCGCACCACCACCTCCCGATTCCTGGCGATGGCCCGATAACGTCCCCGGTCCAGATTGGAAAGGATCGTCTGAATCGCCGAATTCAACCGATGGACCTCCCAATAGCGGGTGAAACCGGGAACCGCAAGCCCCAGCAGGATCAAGACCAGGCCCGCAACCACGATGGTCTCCAACATGCTAAAGCCTTTTTCATCAGTAGGATGTAACAATGTTCTCCCTAACCTCGGGCCAATGCTGCCGGAGATGTTGACAACCCCGTCGGTTGCCTTATCATGGGTCCGGCACTCAGCAACTTCCAAGACCTCCATGAACGAGATTCAGGGCTCATCTGACTCCGAAACAGGCCCGGAGCCATTGGAACGGCTCCCCCGCCGGAGGGTGACCGGTCGGGTTTGCCCAAGCGGCTTCACACTGCTGGAGCTCCTGATTGCCACGGCAATCCTGACGGTCGGCCTACTCGCGACGGCCTCCCTGCTGTCATTGGCGCTGTCCAGCCATTTTAACTCCAAACTCGAGGCGGCGGCCCTCAGGATGACTCAGTCCGCTCTGGAGGAACTGAAGTCCTTGCCGTTGAATCACGCCCGGCTGACCGATTCAAGCGAATCGTTGACCCCGGACCATGAAATCGACTTCTCGGCCCCGCCTTCTCCCTCCCATGTCAGGACGACCCTGTTGAGGCTTCAATCGTTCAGCTCGACTCGAATCGGGTTCGAAACCCGCTGGCACGTCCGAACCATCGACGGTCGAAAAGTGATTACCGGCGCCACTCGCAAGACCGGCAACCACTCCCCCTTCCAACCGGTCAGCATGCGAATCGTCAGGCTCTACACCGCTCCCGAACTGGGATTGTAGTGGGCGCCCCATGACCCGCAAGACCTCCAAGTTTCGGGGATTTTCCCTGGTCGAGTTGATCGTCGTGCTGGGATTGGTCAGCGCCATCCTCGGGGCCGTCCTTTCGACTCTGTCGGAGGGGAGTAGAGTATCCATGGTCGGACGTCGGGAATCCGAGATGGGCCGGCAAACCCGAGACATCCTGACGCTCATGGTGAAAGAGTTGCGTCGGGCGGGCCTTCCGCCGCCCAACGCCTACGACGGACACTATCTGCGGTCTTCCGGCAGGTTGAACCTGGTTTCCAGGGGAATCCTGGCCGAGAGCCATGCCGGCAGGCTGATGTTCACCGGAGACATCAACGGCGACAATCGAGTGGACTACGTCGAGTACGCGGTGTCGGGGGCGACTCCTCCGTTGAGGCTGACTCGGAGGGCCGGGCCCATCGACGATGCCGGGGCTCTGCCCACCGGTCCCGCCCAAACGCTCTCCAGCCTGGTGGAGAGTTGCCGTTTCTCTTTTTTCGATGCCTCCGGGGACGTCACCACGAGGGCAGCCGGCGCCGCCAGCGTCAGGATCGACCTCACCCTTCGCAGTCGGGCTCCCGATTTACTCTCCAACCACCATCGGACCCTTACCCGGTCGGTTCGCGTCAAGCCGTGGAACCTGTGACCCC
>JAPOZE010000142.1:0-680 GCA_026706225.1 Acidobacteriota bacterium | reverse complement strand
TCCGCGCAGGCTCCTCTGCCCCGCGGGAGGGTGGAATGGTGCTGGTGGCAGCACTCATCGCCCTTTCCATCCTGACTTTGGTCGGGTTGACGGCAACCTTCGTCACTACCACCGAAACGCTGATCAACCACAATGTGCGCTCGCGCCTGGTCAACCACTACCTCGCCGAGTCGGCGGCCGAGGAAGCCCGCTCCAAGCTGCCGGCAATCCTGCCGGTGGCCAAGCACGAAGCCGTCTATCTCCGCCGCGACGCCACCATCGACCCTACCGCGGGGACCAGGGACACCAACCTCTTCTTTGACCCGGCCTATGGCACCCACGGAATGACATCGGCCAGATTCATCGATTCCAACCTGCCCGGCGTGGAATTTTCCTGGGTTCGGATATGCCGGAAGACCGAAGAGCGCGCAGGCTACGAACTCGACGGCGATTCGCGGAACAATGCCGAGGTCGTTCGCTATGGCTACGACAACGGCGCCCCGGCGTTGAAGTCTTTTCAATTCGTGGGGTCGCCGGCCGGTCACCTCGGTTCGCCGGTCTATCTGTTGACGGGGATGGCCGCGGACCGGTCCGGTTCCAGACAGATGATTCGCGCCGAGCTGGCCCGGCCCCCGACGCCCCCCTTTTCGGCGGCGCTCTACAACAAGACTGAAGTGCGGCTGCTGGATGCCGTCACCATC
>JAPOZE010000575.1 GCA_026706225.1 Acidobacteriota bacterium | reverse complement strand
ACCGAGGCCCAGGCGCCCAGGCCGTAGGGGATGTCTTCGGGCAGCCAGCGGCTCTCCAGGGTCCCGGGGGCCTTGAGGCGGGTCAGCATCCAGCTTCCGTTGATGGCGGCCCACAGGTCGCCCTTGGGTCCGAAACCGGCCTGGTGGAAGGCCTCCTCCACCGGACAGAGGTCATAGCCCAGGGTCCCGGCCACCGCCCGCCGCTCCTCGTCCACCTGCTGAATGACCTTGACCACCGAGGGCGTGACACCCTCTTCATAGAAGTAGAAGTCCCCCTTGGAGTACTCCACCCTCCCGGCATTGAGGAGGACGCCGGCGGGATGGACCACGGGGTTCATGGCGGCCAGACCGCAGGCCATCACGTCGGGATAGGTCTGCATGCCGGGGAAGAGCGGCTCCAGCGCCTCCTTTACCCTGGAAGTTTCCGAAGCCGGCAGCACGCCCAGCCCCAGGCCGCTCACCACGCCCCAGATGGTGGCCGTGTCGGGGGCCGTCTTGCGGCAGACGTAGGGCGCGGTGTCCACCTCGGCCAGGGTGACTCGGGCTGCTCCCCGCTGTCGCAGGATCCGCGACCATTCCAGCGCCCCCAGGGTGCCCGGCATCAGCACCACCGTGTGGCCGGAGTTGAGGTGGGAAGCGCAGACTTCCGCAAAGGGCTTGTGGGCGTAGGCCGGGACAATCAGGAGAACCAGATCGGAGGCCGCCAGGGCCTCCTCGATGTCGGTTGTCAGACATCGGATGCTGGCGGGACCCTGGCCGTGCTCCCCCAACAGGTGGATGATGCCCGACTCGAGAACGGGGTTCAGGCTGGCCTCGAATCCCTCGATCTCGAACAGGGTCACCTCGAACCCGCGCAGGGTGAGGCTGGCGGCGGTCGAGAAGGCGGTGTTGCCTCCTCCCAGAATGGTGACGGACGTGTTTGGCATGGATCGGACCTCGCTGTCGATTGGCCTGGCCGTGGCCGAAAAGTGCAGCCGCCTTGCGGCCCCCATTCTACTCAGGAGGCGTGCCCGTGTTCCCGCAGGAATTCGTCGATCAGCCGCCGGGCGATGCTGGCGGCGGAGGGGAGCCCGGGCAGGTCGGGCGGACGGCACCAGCGGGCGTCCTCCAGCTCTTCCGGGTCCATCTTCAGCTCTCCCCCGGCGTATTCCGCCCGAAAGCCCAGCATCAGCGAATTGGGGAAGGGCCAGGGCTGGCTGGCCACGTAACGGATGTCTTTGACCCGAAGGCCCACCTCTTCGGCGATTTCCCGTTCGACCGCCTCCTCCAGGGTTTCTCCCGGCTCGACAAAGCCGGCCAGAATGCTGTAGACGCCGGCGGGGAAGTGGGGAGAACGGCTCAGCAGCAACTCCTCCCCCCGGGCGATGAGCACGATGACGGCCGGAGACAGGCGGGGAAAACTCTCCAGCCCGCAGCCCGGACAGGTCCGGGACCGGTCCCGCTCGTGAGCAACCGTGGCCGCACCGCACCGCCCGCAGAACTGGTGGTTCCGGTCCCAGTCCACGATCTGCTTGGCCCGGCCCGCCAGGGCGAAGAGCCGGTCTCCCAGGGAGGGGTAGAGGGCGCGCAGGTTGCCGAAGGCCATCCCGGAAACGGGCCGGCACTCCTGTTGCAATTCGGCCGAGAAGCAGTGTCTGCCGTCCAGGACGCCCAGATATTGGCACCGCAGGCACCGCAGGCTCAGGTCCCGGGGATGGTGAAGCAGGGGGATGGAGGCCGAGCCGTCGCGGACCTGGACCAGGAGCAGCTCGCCACGGAAGGCGAACCACCAGGAGGGAGCCTGAAGGTCCTCGGGAGGAGTGACGGCAGGCAGGAAACGGTCAGGCATTGGCTTGAAAGGAAACCCCGATGGCGATCCCCCGAGCCCTTCAGTCAAGGGTCCAGCGGGCCTGTCGCAGTACGGCCAGGTCCGGGCGGGAGGCCATCTCCAGGTGCCGCTGGACACGTTCCTTGGAGGGCGATGCCTTGGGCACGGGGTTGTCCATCACTTCATACCAGGCCGTCAGCAGAGAGCCGTCGTTCAACTCGACCGTAGAGGGATAACCCAGGTCGCTGGAGATGCCGTCTCCGGAGATGGTGATGGCGCCGGACCAGGTGCGGCCGTGGTCCTCGCTGACGCGGGCCTGGTTTCCGTAAGGGGGCCGGCGATGGCCGTACGACATCACCAGGCGCCCGTCCCGCAGCTTCAGCAGGTGGGAGGGCAGTCCCCACACCCCGACGGCGCGGGGAACCGACCAGGTCTTCCCTCCGTCGGTGGATCGGCTCTGCAGCGTCTCCCTCTCGTTGGCGGTGTTGTGGTTGCGGATATGGGCGACCAGGGTTCCTTCGCTGGTTTCCACGCCATGCAGCTCGTGGTAGCCGTCCAGGTCGTCGCCCTTGCGGGTCGGGATTTCGGCCAGCCAGCGCCAGCTCTGGCCGTCGTCGGTGGACTCGCAGACCCCGATGCGCCCCTTGGATTGTCCGCTGGGGCCGTACCAGAAGATCTTGCCGGGGTAGAGCAGCCGTCCGTCGGAGAGCTGAATGGGGCCGTGGGGGCTGTTGACCGGGCAGCGGTAGGGCGCCGACCAGCTCCGGCCACCGTCGGTGGAGCGGATCATCCAGCTACCCAGCTCGATTTCGCGCTCCGCGGCCGTGATGCGGCGGTGAATGGCCTGCCAGCGCTCCAGTTTCTCTCGGGTCCAGACTCCTTTTCCCTGCGACTCCAGCTTTTCGGCCCGGGTCAGGATGTCGGCATAGCCGATGGAGGTGAAGGTGGTGACCAGCAGCGACCCCTCGGCGGTTTCCACCACGCCTGCATCCCGATCGTCGATGGGACCGTCGATCAATACCCGCGGGAAACTCCAGTGGCGTCCCTCGTCCCGGGAACGCATCAGCTCCACCCGGCCGAAGGGGCAGACATGGGATTCCCGGCCGCCCGAGCACACCAGCAGCAATTCGCCGTTGCTGCGCCTGGCCAGGGTGGGCCAGCCGTGATAGAGCCGGGGTTGCATGCTGATCACCCGCTTGGAG
>JAPOZE010000640.1 GCA_026706225.1 Acidobacteriota bacterium | reverse complement strand
ATCAGCAGCGTGGGATCGGAGGGTCGGGCCTGGGCCTGGCCATCTGCAAGGGACTGGTGGAGGCCCACGGCGGCCGCATCCGGGCCGAGAGCGGCGGGATGGGCCAGGGCACGCGGTTTACTTTCACCATCCCGGTGGCCGAGCAGGCCGGAATCACCGCCACGCCCGGCTCTGCTCGAAGCGCTTCCCGCTCTCGGCGGAAAGGGCGGGAGGGCAGACGCATCCTGGTGGTGGACGATGATCCCAAAACGCTCCGCTACGTTCGGGACGCCCTGACGGCGGCGGGCTATTCCCCGCTCGTAACCGGTGACCCGAGGGAAGTGGCCAATTTGGTCAGAACCCAAAGGCCCCACCTGGTCCTGTTGGACCTGATGCTGCCCGGCACCGATGGCATCGAGTTGATGGAGCGCCTTCCCGAGTTGTCCGACCTGCCGGTCATCTTTATCTCGGCCTACGACAGGGACGAAACCATCGCCAGGGCCCTGGAGAGCGGAGCCGCCGATTACATCGTCAAGCCCTTCTCACCGACCGAGCTGGCTGCGAGAGTCCAGGCAGCCCTGCGCAGACTTGTCGAGCCTCGCCAATACTTCCAACTGGGGGACCTGGCCATCCACTACGAGCAACGCCGGGTGACGATGTCGGGGCATTCCGTGGAACTGACGGCCACCGAATACGAAATGCTCCGCGTGCTGTCGGTCAACGCGGGACGGGTAACGACCTACGATTCACTGCTGCGCCAGGTGTGGAGCGGTAAGGACACCGGCGATTCCCAGTCGGTGCGTGCCTACGTGAAGAGGCTCCGGCGCAAACTCGGCGACGACGCGACCAACCCCGAATACATTTTCAACGTACGCCAGGTCGGCTATCGCATGCCCAAGCCGGGTGAAGAATGATGGGGATCCCGTACGTTTCCTGCTATTGATGAGGAATGGGGCTTAAAACCTCCCTCGACTCCAGGTGGGATTCGATTTCCTTGCGGGTCCGCCACACCGGACGCAGTTGCTTGCGGGCAAACAGGGCCAACTGGTCGCCGCGGTGGGGCGAGCCGGGTTGGCTGGCGTTTCCGTAGCTCAGCAGGGCTTTCGCCCGGACCGGTTGGGAAAACTCCACCAGGGCCACGAAGGAATCGCCGAAAAGGGCCCGGAAGCGGCCGTCTTTTTGCGGGGCGAACTCCAGGGATCGAAAAATCCCCAGCCGGCTGGGACCTCCGCTGGCTGGCAGGTCCCGCCCGCCTATTCTCAGGCGATAGACCTCTCCCCAACGCACATCCAAAGCACCGAAGCGGCCCATCGTGTTGCGGGCGGCTGTTCCCAAGGCAGCCACGGCGGCGTCGGGGTCGGCCAGCCCCTTGGGCGTGGTCAGGGGCTCCTGCTCCTGCCAGGGCGTGGCGAACATGCCGGCGCCAAGGGTCCGGACCCACTCGGCAAAAAGAACGGCGCCCCGGCTCTCGGCCTCGGTCCTTCGATCCCAATCCCCCAGCACCCGAGCCGCCTGTTGCGCCAACCGGCTTGACCGCGCGCCCACCGCTGCCCTCAGTTCATCCAGGATGCGGTCGGCCACTTCCATCCGGGTGGAGTGCTTGTAGCGGCTCAAGGATTCAAAGCTGATTTTTCGGTCATTCTCCAGCATGCGCAGCGATCGCTGGGCACGGAAACGCAGCCCCCGCGGGGCCAGGTAGGCGGGAAAATCACCGGGATTCAGCAGCCCGGGGAGGGTGGAGCTCCAGGGCGGATCGTTGGCGTTCTGCACCCACCCGTTGGAGGGGTCCACCACCCGGGGCAACTCCTGGTAGGGATGGGTCCGGGTCCAGAGCCAGTCGGAGCGGTGCCCGGGAACGACTCCCTGCCAATCCTGCCAGTCGCCTCGGGAGCGGATGGGGGTCCGTCCGCCGAACAGGTAGAGGATGTGTCCCTCCCGATCGGCATAGATCAGGTTGAAGATCGGGACCTGCAGTCTCCGCAGCGCCGATTCGAACTCCCCCAGGCTCCTGGCCCGGATCATGTCCCAGTACTGCTCGAACATGTGGGGCTGATCCAGACCGACCAGCCGAACCGCAACAGCCTTGTCGCCCTTGACCTCCAGGACCGGGCCGTGGACCGAGCGGCGCACGGTCAGATTCTCCCGGCGAATGGTCCCGTCCGGCTGGCGGACCCGGACGGACTGGGTCTCGGTCTCAAAAGTCCTGACGTCTCCATCCCAACGGTAACCGCCTTTCACCAAGGTCAGCTCGAAAAGGTCGACGCCGTCCAGTGGATTGGTGGTATGGGTCCAGCCCAGGTAATCGTTGAACCCCAACCCCAGGATGGGCATTCCGACCAGCGTGGCGCCGTAGGCATCCACTTCCGGAGCCTTCCACTGGGCTTCGAACCAAGTGAAGAGCCCGCTCCAGGGCAGGTGGGGGTTGACCAGCAACATGGCGTTGCCCCCTGCCGATCGCGAGGGGGCGATGGCCCATCCATTGGATCCCGGGACCGGTTGCCCGGCTCTGCCGAAGGTGACCTCTCTTCCGACAAAAGAGAGGTGGATCGCCCGCTGCAAGTGCCCCAGCACATCGGTCGGATCCAGGGGTAGCACGACCTTCAACTCGGGATCGATACTCTCCGGGTGCCGGCGCGCATAGGCGTTCATTCCCTCCACGAACCGGTCCAGGTACCCCTTGAACCGCGGTTTCTGCGCTCCATACCAGTGCCGAGCCCGCTCGGGAACGCCCATGGTTCTCAGGTATCGGTCGGAAACCAGGTGGGTTTCCCCCCAATACTCCGCCGCCCGGCCCCGCGCCTCTCCGTAGAGCCGCAAGATGAGGTTGGCATGGTTCCTCATCTGGGCCCATCCGAAGGCCCGGAACAACTCCCCGGCGTCAACGGCATGGATATGGGGCACTCCCCAGCGGTCCCAGAGAATCTCGGTCGGCCCCTGATCGCGCGGACCGCAGGCTGCGGCAGCCAGCACCAGCGCGATTCCGGCCCGGCTTGCAGCGACCGCCACAACACGGTGGCCGCGGGCCGCTCCTCGGCAGT
>JAPOZE010000082.1:1452-3026 GCA_026706225.1 Acidobacteriota bacterium | reverse complement strand
CTTCTCAGGCCGCCATCGACTTCGGGTCGGAGGAGAGAGCGGAGAACGCCGGCGGAGAAGACGCCGGCTTCGCCCGGGACGTGGTGGACTGCCTGAACCGCCTGGAGTCCTACTTCGGTGAAGTGCGGGCCGACTTCCGCCAGAGTTCGGAAGGCAATCCCTTCCCCGTCCGCCTGGACAGGCCCTTCTTCGACGATCTGGGGGACCGCCTCCACGACCTGCTGCGCCGCTACCTGCTGAATCCCAAGCGGCGAGCCGTTCCCCGCGGGGAGGACGAGTTCCTGGAAATGGCCCGCGGCCTGGAAGAGTTCCACACCGTTCTGGAGATCGAGGGGGAGGAATTCGTTCACCTCTACGACGAGACCGGGAAGTCCGATCAGCTCCGTATCCTCTGCCTGAATCCCGCCCTGCAGCTCCGGAAGCGGCATCGGGCCTTTCACTCGGTGGTGGCCATGTCGGCCACCCTGTCCCCGCTCGAATTCTACCGGGACGTGCTGGGTTTCGAACCGGACGCCAGGCTGCTTTCCCTGCCGTCTCCCTTTCCCCCGGACAACCGCAAGGTGGTGGTGGTCCCCGAGGTCTCCACCCGGTACCGGCACCGGGCGGCGGCCGCCCCTCGGATCGGAAGGATCATCGAACGGGTGGTGGCCGTGCGGCCGGGCAACTACCTGGCCTTTTTCCCCAGCTTCGAGTTTCTGGGAGCGGTTCGGCCCTTTCTCCGTCCAGAGGGCTATCGCCTGCTGGTTCAGAAGAGGACCATGGGCGACCATTCCCGCAACGCGCTGTTGGAGGAGCTCGCCTCCGGCGGCGAGCCACACCTGCTGCTGGGAGTGCAGGGGGGGATATTTGCCGAGGGAGTCGACTACCCGGGAGATCTGGCCATCGGGGTCATCATCGTGGGGCCGGCGCTGCCCCGGGTCGGACGCGAGCTCGACCTCACGCGGCAATACTTCGAAGAGCAGTACGGCCGGGGCTTCGAGTACGCCTGCCTGTTCCCCGGGATGAACCGGGTGGTGCAGTCGGCGGGGCGGGTCATCCGCTCCGAGACCGATCGGGGAGTCATCGTGCTCGTCGGGCAGCGGTTCGGGTACCAAAACTACATGAGCCTTTTCCCGGGGTATTGGTACGAGTCGTCGCCGATCGAACTGGTCTCCACGGCCCTTGAGGCTGAATTGGTGCGGTTTTGGGGTGAGCGCCCGCCTGCCGCCGGTCCGGACCCGGTCCCCCCGCCGTCATTTGACAGCGGTGGGCGCATCGAATAGGATTCAGCGTTTCTTTGGCAGCGCAGGCCTCCGGCCGCGACCGGGCGAGCGGCCGGATTCCAGAGGCTCCGGATGGGTGTGAGGAGAATCGCCAGTACCGTACTTCCGACCGCCGATGGCAAGTTCGACCTGTTCGGCTACGAAGCCGGGACGGGCGCGGCCGCCAAGCCCTACGTGGTCTTGTCGAAGGGCTCCCTGACGGTGGAATCGGCGCCGGTGCTCCGCATCCAGTCGCAGTGCCTGACCGGTGACGTCTTCGGCTCGATCCGATGCGACTGCGGCGCGCAACTCCGGTTCGCCATGCAGACGATT
>JAPOZE010000082.1:0-1410 GCA_026706225.1 Acidobacteriota bacterium | reverse complement strand
TCAACAAGTTGCGTGCCTATGAGCTTCAGGACCAGGGAATCGATACCGTGGAAGCCAACCACAAGTTGGGGTTCGACGCCGATCCGCGTGACTATTCCGTCTGTGCCGAGATCGTCAAGGATCTGGGTATCTCCCGGGTGCGGCTGCTCTCCAACAATCCCGGCAAGCTGAAGGCGTTGGAGGATGCCGGAGTCCGGGTGCTGGAGAGGATCCCTATCGAGATTTCTCCCCGAGGCTCTACCCGGAAATACCTCAAGACCAAGAAGGAGAAGCTGGGTCACTTGTTGAACCAGGTATGAGCCGGCGGAAAACCCGGGGCAGGAGAGAACTCATGGCCGACAATCAAGGCAGGGTCGCTGCAAGTCGTTTCCCACCCGGCCTAACGGTTGCATGCCTGGTCTGCCTGTTGCTGGCGGCCTGTTCCGGCTCCCGCTCTCGCTGCCTGCCTGGGTTTGTTCCTCTCAACCGACCGGCGCCCGAGTTCACGGTCCAGGACCGGGACGGTCGGGTGCACCGGCTGAGTGATTTCAGGGGCAAGGTGGTGCTGATCAATTTCTGGGCCACCTGGTGTCCTCCCTGTATCGAGGAAATGCCCTCCATGGAGTCGCTCCGCAAGGAGATCGACGAGAGCCAATTGCAAATCATGGCCCTCAGCGTGGACGATTCCTGGGAACCGATCGACACCTTTCTCGAGAAATTCGCCTTCGGTTTCGGAATCTACGCGGACTTCCAGGAGAAAATCGCCAAACTCTACGGAACCCACATGGTTCCCGAGACCTATATCGTGGACAAGCAGGGCGTCATCCTGTGCAAGGTGACCGGGGAGCGTGACTGGATGGAACCCGCCACGATCGCCTTCCTCAAGAGGCTGATTGCATCCTAGGAGCCTGCGCCGGGGAACACTTTCAGGGCCTTCAAGTGGACCATGGTCCCTACAATGGGTGAGTAACCCACGGAGACTGGGACAATCTCCCCTGTTTTCTGCAAGATTGCAACCCTTTCAGGGAAGGTTGTCCCTGAGAAATTTTCTGCGGCGCAGGCTCCTAGCCTACCCCCCCAGGCCGGTTCCGCTCAGGCCGGCCGTACCCAATCGACCATCGGTGATTTGAAACAGGGCAGGAAACCTCAGCTTCCAGCGCTGGTTGGCAGATGGAATGTACTGGCGGCTGTTGGCTTCAAGCGCGTGAACCCCGGGCAGATGCGCGGCCAGGCCGACGGAGTGGACCAGGGACAATCCCGGGCAGGTCAGGTCCTGAACGCAGAGGTAAGCCCCGTACTTCCGGGCGGCCGCGGCCAGAAGCAGGGACTGGGTTTGTCCCTTGCAGGTCTTCAGGGCCACGCCGCTGTAGCCGACCTGGCGGGCAAGCCGAAAGGACTCCATGTCCACCAGGGCCTCGTCCGCCACCAGTG
>JAPOZE010000214.1 GCA_026706225.1 Acidobacteriota bacterium | reverse complement strand
GCATATCCCACTGCTCGATTTCATTGCCAGCTTGAGCACCGTCGTCATCATCTGCTGGGCGGCCCCCGCCAGTTCCTCCTCGGTCTTGGTCAGGCGGGTGATTTCCTGGTCGCCCTTTTTCAGGACAAATTGAACCGAAGCCGACGGCTTGTGGGTCTTGTCGTCCACGGTCAGGTTGTAGACCTGGAAATAGATTCCCATGGTCTCTTTCCGGTCGAAGCGGTCTTCCACGTTGGGGTGCACCTTGTTGGTTCCAATGACGAACATGTCGCCCCCTACCTGTTGCGGAGGCAGGGGTTGGATGGTGTCCGCCAGGATGATGGAACTGCTGGCCAGACTGTCGTCGGGGAAGTGGGGGATCACCATTCCATAGTACTGGGTCCCGATGTTGCCGCTGTGAATGTCCTTCAGCACCAACTCCAGCTTGTATCTTCCGGAGCGCAGGTTCAGGGTTTTCTGATATAGCGAGTCCCGTTCCAGCGCCTCCTTCATCAGGGACGCGGGCACGTCCTGGGATATGACGTCCTCGAAAACCTCCACCACCCGTCCCGTGATGGTCGAGATCCGCCCGAAGATGTTCACCCGGGCGCGCTCAACGCCGTCCTGGTTCTGGAAGGTCAAATCCTGGTGGCGGAGGCGGATGGTGATGGGTGTCAGCACCATGTCTTCGGTGATCTTGAAGAAGTCGGTAGTGAAGCGAAAGGGAAGCAGGTTGTAGGAAAGCTTGGTATTGATGACCGTTTCCAGGTCCTTGAAGCGCACCTTGGGAGCCCGGGTCAGGGCTGCATGCTGCCTCAGCCGGTCGAATTGCTGGTAGGGGCGCAGGTTTCCGCCCATGCCATACCCCGTGCCTCCCATAATGTCGCGATCTTCCTTGTAGGCCAGTCCCGCCATCTCGGCCGTGGTCAAGCCGATCTGGGGGGTGTAGTAGATGGCATCCTTGTCCTTGGCCCTCAAGGCCAGGCGGTACTCCCCGCTGAAGCTGGGGTCCACGAACTCAATCCGGACCTCCTCTCCCAGGGCCCTGCCTTCGATATAGCGGTACCGCCACACTTCAAAGGGAAAGGTAATCGTCTGTCCGCCCCCCTCCTCGGGTGGGCGATCGTAGGTGCCGCCGGCGGAATGCCTCTCGATCTCGTCCGGAGGGCCGAAGGTGATATAGATCCGCCCCCGGTCCGTCTCCCAACCCGGTCTTCCCGAGGCGAAACGCTCATTGGCAAAGGCGATGCGGCGGTAGTGCTCCAGCTTGGCCTCGTTGTCGGGCGTGTCCGGAGTCGGGTCACGGCGAAGCCAGAACTGCTCGATGAACTGATAGCGCTCGTCGTCGGTGGTCAGGCGCTTGAAGGCTTCCTTCTCTTCGGCGGTGATGATGTAGCCGACGTCCTGCTTCATCCACTTCTTCAGGTATCGATCCGAGGTCTCCGTGCGGAGCGACTTCTCGCGCCTCCGGTCCTTCTTCCGGTCGGCCAGCAGCACCGACCCGGAGAGGACGAAAAGGAAGGCCAAACCGCCGGCCAGGAACCGGTTCCATTGGCGTGGGATTCTCATGGGGCACCTTGCTTGAGGTCAGCCATTGGCTGACAGGCGTTTCTTGTTCGTTTGAGACTCCATTTCATTATAGAACACCTGAGGGCCGCGTCAATCGGGCCTTGCTAAGCCACGATCTCCTTGATCAGGCGGCCGCCCAGGTCGGTCAGGCGCTTGAAGCGTCCCGCGTGGTAGTAGGTGAGCCGCATGTCATCCAGACCCAGGCTGTGCAGCATGGTGCCATGGAGGTCGTGCAGGTGATAGACGTTCTCGGCCGCCTTGATGCCCAACTCGTCGGTGTTGCCTACCACCGTCCCGCCCTTGATGCCGCCGCCGGCCATCCAGGCCACCATGGCCTCCTTGTTGTGGTCGCGGCCGGGATGGGAGCGGAAGAAGTCCATGGAGTTGTCGGCGGTGCGTCCGAATTCCCCGGCCCACACCACCAGGGTCTCATCCAGCATCCCCCGCTGCTTCAGGTCCTTCAGCAGCGCCGTGACCGGCTGATCGGTCTCGTAGCCCCGCTTGCGGTGCTCCTCGGCGATGTTCTCGTGGGAGTCCCAGCCGTCGCAGTAGACCTGGACGTAACGCACTCCCCGCTCCACCAGGCGGCGGGCCATCAGGCACCTGCGGGCCATGGGCTCCTTGATCTGGTCGTTGAGGCCGTACATTTCCTTGATCTTCTCGGGTTCGCTGTCGATGTCCACCGCCTCGGGCACGGCGAACTGCATGCGGAAGGCCAGCTCGTAGTTCTTCATGCGGGCCAGCAGGTTCTCGTTGCCGGGGTCGGACTCCAGGTAGGGCCGATTCAGCCGATTGAGCAGCGCGATGTCGGCCTGCTGTTGCTCCCGGGTGACTCCCGGCGGAGGCTGGAGATCGAAGATGGGCGCCCCCACCGAGTTCAACAAGGTGCCGTGGGTGGCGGCCGGCAGATATCCGTTGGAGTAGTTGACCGCCCCGCCGGAGATTCGTCCCCGATGGTCGGGCAGGACCACGAAGGCGGGCAGGTTCTGGCTCTCGCTGCCAAGCCCGTAGATGACCCAGGAACCGACCGAGGGACTGCCGGGAATGGGGACGCCGGTGTTCATCATGAAGCAGGCCCCGGGATGGGCCTCCGAGTCGGTGTGGAGCGAGCGGACCACGGCAATGTCGTCCACGCAGGTGGCCAGGTGGGGGAAGATCTCGGACACCTCCATGCCGCACTGCCCGTGTCGCGCGAACTTGAAGGGGCTTCCCACGTAGATTCTCTTCTCCAGGCTGCCATAGACCCGGGTGACCGGGGTCCCGTGATACTTGGCCAGCGCCGGTTTGGGGTCGAAGGTGTCCATCTGGCCGGGAGCCCCCTTCATGAAGAGAAAGATGCAGGCCTTGGCCTTGGCGGCGAAGTGGGGCTGCTTGGGCGCCAGCGGGTCGGGAGCAGTATCGGCCGCCTGAAGCCATCCGTCCCGGCACAGCAGCGACGTGAGCGCCAGGCTCCCCACGCCTCTGCCGAATCCGTACAGA
>JAPOZE010000652.1:1040-3027 GCA_026706225.1 Acidobacteriota bacterium | reverse complement strand
GCACGGCAATGGTTGCCAATTTCGGCTTCAAGACGACTCTGATCGTTCTTCTCACTGCAGCCCTGGCGGTAATCGGCATCGAAAACGGCCGGCAGAAGGGGAAGCACGTCACGCCGGATGACGGGGGTGGATGGATCAAGACCGCTCGCGGTGTGGAAGCCTTTATCGTGGAGGCCGGAGGCCCCGCGGACAAGGCGGGCATTCGCAAGGGCGACGTTCTGGTGGCCATCAACGACAGGCCGATCACTCGAGCCACCGAAGTGTCGGAGGAGCTGGATCAACTGGGGGTGTATTCGAAGGTGCAATACTCCCTGACCCGCTCTGGGGCCAGCTACGCCACCACCCTGGTGATCGTTCCCCAGCCGACCAATCTGCTCCTCAAGCGGTTTCTGGAGATTGTCGGCTTCCTCTACCTGCTCATCGGGGTCTTTATTTTTCTGCGGCGGTGGCAAGCCAAGGGAGCCTTGCACTTCTACACCATCTGCCTGGCCTCTTTCGGCGTCTTTGCGTTTTCCTATACCGGCAGGCTGAACACTTTCGACTGGGGAGTCTATTGGCTGGACGCCATTTGCATGCTGTTCCTGCCGCCTCTGTTTCTCCACTTCTGTCTGAGTTTCCCTCATCCGAAGTCGTTCCTGGAGCGCCACGCCCCTCTCAAGCTCATCCTCTACCTGCCGGCCCTGCTGCTGCTTGGGATTCAGGTCCTGTTTATCTTCAACCTGTTGCTGGTTGAGGCGCCGTTGAGGACCCGGATTCTGCTGGATGAACTTCACATGCTCCATTTCGCCGGTCTGTTCGTCCTGGGAATGCTGGCCCTGGCGCACACCTACTGGGCCAGCGCCAACCAGATCCTGAGGCAGCAGATGAAGTGGATCGTGATGGGAACGGTCGTTGGAACCATGCCCTTCTTCATGGTCTATGCCGTTCCCTACTGGTTGGGTGTGGTCCCCACGGTCTGGATGGAGATCACGGTGCTGCCGCTGGTGCTTATCCCGCTGAGCTTCGGGTACGCCATCATCAAGTTCCGTCTCATGGATGTGGACATCATCTTCAAGAAGGGGATGGCCTCCACGCTGGCCTCGTTGGCCGGGGTCGGCTTCTACCTGGGTCTGATCGCCATTGTCGGCCAGGTGTTCCATGCGGCCGGAGCCCACTACATCTACGGCGTGATCTCGGTGGTGTTTGCCGGTTTCGCCTTTTCGCCCCTGCGCAACTGGATTCAGTCCAAGGTGGACCAGTACTTCTACAGGGACCGATACGACTACCGTCAAACCCTGATCGAGTTCGGGAAGAAGCTGGGCTCCGAGGTGAATGTCTCCCGGCTGTTGGAATTGGTGACCGAGAAGATCAGCACCACCCTGTCGGTGAACAAGGTAGCCATTTTTCTGGCGGTGGAGGGCCACTCCCAGCAATTCCGGCTGGCCAGGTCGGTGGGCCTGCCGAGAGAACCCCACGGCTTGGACCTGGGCTTCCTGCATCCTCGCAATCCCTCCCTGGCCAAGGGCTTTCTCTTTTACGAGGATCTCAGGAACCTCCTGCCGGAGAGGCCGGAACATCGTGAAGCCCTGGAACAACTGGGGCTGCACTACTATCTTCCCTGTGTCACCAAAGGGGAGACCATTGCCTACCTGGGGCTGGGGCGGACCTATCGTGGTGACTTGCTCACCAGCGAGGATGTGGAGCTTCTGCATACCATCGCCGGCTACGTGGCCATCGCTCTCGAGAATTCCCGGCTGTACTCATCCGTTCACCAGAAGGCGGAAGAGCTCCGGCAGCTCAAGGAATACAGTGAAAGCATCGTCGAGTCCATCAGCGTCGGTGTCGTCGTGGTGGACCTGCGGGAACGGATCGAGAGCTGGAACCCTCAAATGGAGACCCTGCTGGGGGTCCCCAGGGATCAGGTCATCGGCAAGGGGGTTTCCGAGGTGCTTCCGGAGAACCTGGTCCGGGAGATGCGGATGCGAATGGGACCCGACCCCTCGGGACA
>JAPOZE010000652.1:0-1012 GCA_026706225.1 Acidobacteriota bacterium | reverse complement strand
CAACACCGAGCGGGTACACATTGAAGATCAACTGGCGCAATCCGAGAAGTTGACCTCGATCGGGCTGTTGGCTGCCGGTGTGGCCCACGAGGTCAATACCCCGCTGGCGGTGATCTCCAGCTACAGCCAGATGCTGGGCAAGCAGTTGAGAGAGGACGATCCCAAGGCGAAGATCATGGGAAAGATCGTGGCGCAGTCCAAGCGGGCCTCCGAGATTGCCAACCGCCTGCTCAACTTCTCCCGGACCGAGGGAACGGCGTTTCGGGAACTGGAGGTCAACGGCGTCATTTCCGAGACGGTGTCCCTGCTGGAGCACCAGCTCAAGGCAGCCAAGATCCGTCTGAGAATGGAGCTGGGCTCCACGGCCGTCCGGGTTCACGGCAACCCCGGCAAGCTTCAGCAGGTGTTCCTGAATCTGTTCATCAATGCCAAGGACGCCATGCCTCGTGGGGGAGAGTTGATGGTAAAGACATCCACCCCGGATTCCGTGTTCCGGATCGAGATCGAGGATACGGGGAACGGAATCCCGGAGGAGCACCTGCAGAAAATCTACGATCCCTTCTTCACCACCAAGGAAATGGGCCGGGGCACCGGGTTGGGACTATCGGTGACCTACGGGATCGTTCAGGAGCACTCGGGCAACATAATGGTGGACTCCAAACCGGGCCACGGCACGCGATTCATCGTGGAGTTTCCTGCCGCCAGGAAGGTGGCCAATGTCTGAGCATGCCGGATCCATTCTGGTGGTGGACGACGAGCCTGCGATTCGCGAGAGCCTCGAGGTCCTGTTGTCCGAAGCCAACTACAAGGTGGCCCTGGCCGAGGGTGGCGTGGATGGATTGAATAAGCTGGAGTCCGACCTCTTCGATCTGGTGCTTCTGGACGTGATGATGCCGGACAAGAACGGGTTGGACGTGCTGGAGGAAATCGGCCATTCCTCGCCGGAAACTGCCGTCATCATGATCACCGCTTTCGGCACCATTGAAAATGCGGTGCGGGCCATCAAGTCCGG
>JAPOZE010000151.1 GCA_026706225.1 Acidobacteriota bacterium | reverse complement strand
CGATCCTGGAGGGGACCCAGGGGTACCTGGACTGCCGGGTGGCCCAGGCCTACGAGGGCGGAACCCATACGCTCTTCCTGGGGGAGGTGGTCGGCCTGAACCTGGACGATTCCCGGCCGCCTCTGGTCTTCTACGGATCGCGCTACATGGGGGTCGACAGCCTCAAGGGGTTGTGAGATCGCCCCGCAAGTCTCACCGGAGCGGGCCCTCCTAGAAGAGCCCCACCACCCTTCCTTCTTCATCCAGATCGATCTGATTGGCGGCGGGCTGCCTGGGGAGACCCGGCATGGTCAGGATGTCACCGCAAATCACCACCAGGAACTCGGCACCGGTGGCCAGCCGCACGTCCTTGACCGGCAGGACGTGTCCCGAGGGAGCGCCTCTCAGCAGCGGGTCGGTGGAGAAGGAGTACTGGGTCTTGGCGATGCAGACCGGATAGTGTCCGAAGCCTTCCTTCTGGTAGCGCCGGATCCTGGCCCGTATCCGGGTGTCGGCGACCACCTCGGAGGCGCCGTAGATCCCGGTAGCCACCTTGGTGATCTTTTCCCAGAGGGAGTCCTGCTCGTCGTAGACGAACTTGAAGTTGGCGCGGGTGGTGGCGATGGTCTCCACCACCGTTTCCGCCAGGTCCAGTGTTCCGTGGCTGCCCCGGGCCCAGTGGTCGCAAGCCACCACCGGCACCGAGTGGTGGTCCATGCGGTTTTTGAGGAGCGCGATCTCTGCCGGGGTGTCGTGGCTGAATCGATTGATGGCCACCACGCAGGGCAGGCCGTAGTGGTTGCGGATGTTGTTGAGGTGCCGTTCCAGGTTGGGGATTCCTTTTTCCAGGCTCTCCAGGTCTTCCCGTTCCAAGGCGGTCTTGTCGGCTCCCCCGTGGTACTTGAGCGCACGCAGGGTGGCCACCAGCACTACCAGGTCGGGGCGGAGTCCGGCCTTGCGGCACTTGATGTCCACGAATTTCTCCGCGCCCAGATCGGCTCCGAACCCGGCCTCGGTCACCAGGTAGTCGGCCAGCCCCAATCCGGTGAGGGTGGCGATCACCGAGTTGCAGCCGTGGGCGATATTGGCGAAGGGACCGCCATGCACCAGGGCCAGGTTGTTTTCCAGCGTCTGGACCAGGTTGGGCTTGAGGGCTTCCTTGAGAAGCACGGCCATGGCTCCATGGGCCTCCAGGTCGGCAGCCCGGATGGGTTCCCTGGCGTGGGTGTAGCCGACAGTAATGTTGCCCAGCCGCTGCTTGAGTTCCTGCAGTGAACGGGAGAGGCAGAGAATGGCCATCACTTCCGAGGCCGCCACAATTTCAAAGCCGCCTTCCCTGGGGTAGCTGTTGCCCACGCCTCCCAGGCCCAGGACGATTCGACGCAGGGCCCGGTCGTTGAGGTCCACCACTCGATTCCAGGTCACCCGGCGAAGATCCACGTCCAGGCGGTTCCCCTGGTGGATGTGGTTGTCGAGCATGGCGGCCAAGAGATTGTGCGCCAGGCCCAGGGCGTGAAAGTCTCCGGTAAAGTGCAGGTTGATGTCTTCCATGGGAACCACCTGGGCCATCCCGCCTCCGGCGGCTCCTCCTTTCATGCCGAAGCACGGTCCCAGGGAGGGTTCTCGCAGGCAGATCAAGGCCTTCTTGCCCAGTCGGTTGAGCGCGTCTCCCAGCCCCACCACGGTGGTGGTCTTGCCCTCTCCCGCCGGCGTGGGAGAAATGGCCGTCACCAGGATGAGCTTTCCCTTCTTCCGGTCGCGCGAACCGGAGTCCAGGGCGTTCGGCGACAGCTTGGCCTTGTAGCGGCCGTAGGGTTCCAGGTGATCCTCGGGAATCCGGAACTTTTCCCTGGCCAGGTCCACCACGTTTCTCAGCTTGGCCCGGCGGGCGATCTCGAGGTCGGTTCGCAAGTGTGGCCTCCACTTCGATCCGGTCCGATCCGGGAGGGTTAACCCCTCGATCGGTGGCTCGACCGTCTGTGGCACGCGGCCCATCCGGGGCTCATCTCGAGGCGTTCAGGCCAAGGCAAGGCCGAAACGCCTCGTATACCAGGTTTCCGTCCCCGGAGCAGCGCACCGTGCCATAATACGGAAATCCGCCAGTTGCTTCAATTCCAGGAGGTTACCCTTTGCCCAGCGTCATGATCTTCATCCAGTTTCTGCAAGACCCGAACGGCCCCCATGTGAAACTGCTGCGCGAGGCCGGTCTGGAGGTCCGTTTCCCTCCCAGGCCGGACATCAGCGACGAAGAGGAAAACATCCGCGTGCTGCAAGGGATCTCGGCCACCATCGCCGGTGGAGAGCCCTACAGCCGGCGGGTGATGGCCGCCCTGCCCGATCTGAGAGTGATCTCGCGCTGGGGAGTGGGCGTCGACCGCGTCGATCTGGAGGCGGTGACCGGCAGCAACGCGGTCGTCGCCATCACCCCCTCCGCCAACCACGAGGCGGTGGCCGAGCATGCAGTGGCGCTGCTGCTGGCGGTGAGTCGTTTTCTGGTGCAGAGGAACGACGAAATCCACCGGGGCCTTTGGGAGCGAAGGTGTTCGCTGCCCCTCCGGGAAAAGACCCTGGGCCTGGTCGGCCTGGGACGCATCGGCCGGAGCGTGGCCGTGAGAGCCGAGGCCTTCCGGATGCGGCTGCTGGCCCACGAGGCTTTTCCGGATCGGGAGTTCGCTCGAAGACACGGCATCGAGCTGGTGGACCTGGACACCCTGCTGGCCCGTTCCGACTACGTGACTCTGCACGTTCCCCTGACCGAACAGACCCGCGGCCTGATCAACCGGCGGACCCTTTCGCGGATGAAGCCGGGAGCCCTCCTGGTCAACACCTCCCGCGGCGGGCTGGTGGTGGAGGAGGACCTGGTGGCTGCATTGAAGAGCGGCCACCTGGGCGGGGCCGGACTGGACGTCTTCGTGCAGGAGCCCATCCAGCGGGACCATCCCTTGCTGGATCTCGACAACGTCCTGGTCAGCGATCACACGGCCGGCATCGACACCCGCTCGGTGGAGGCCATGGCCGTGGAGGCGGCCCGGAACATCGTGGAGCTCTATCGCGG